>NZ_CAWNZT010000001.1:0-8684 GCF_963878965.1 Aeromonas sp. HMWF015
CCCCGTGAAGCCAACACCGAGGGCGGGGTGTTCCCGGCTATCTTCGGCACTGTGTTCATGGTCTTCCTGATGGCGATCATCGTGACCCCGCTGGGGGTGGTGGCGGCAGTCTACCTGCACGAATACGCGGGCAAGAACAGTCTGACCAAGATCATCCGCATTGCGGTGATCAACCTGGCGGGCGTGCCTTCCATCGTCTACGGCGTGTTTGGTCTGGGCTTCTTCGTTTACACCCTGGGGGGCAGCATCGACCGCCTCTTCTACCCGGAAGCGCTGCCGAGCCCGACCTTTGGTTCACCTGGCGTGATCTGGTCGGCGCTGACCCTGGCTATCCTGACCCTGCCGGTGGTGATTGTCTCCACCGAAGAGGGGCTGGCGCGGATCCCGAGCACCATCCGTCAGGGCTCGCTGGCACTGGGCGCGACCCAGGCCGAAACCCTCTGGCGCATCGTGCTGCCGATGGCGAGTCCGGCCATCATGACCGGCCTTATTCTGGCGATTGCCCGTGCAGCCGGTGAAGTGGCGCCGCTGATGCTGGTAGGGGTGGTGAAACTGGCACCGACCCTGCCGATGGATGGCAACTTCCCGTATCTGCATGTGGAGCGCAAGTTCATGCACCTGGGCTTCCACATCTATGACGTCGGCTTCCAGAGCCCTAACGTCGAGGCGGCCCGCCCGCTGGTCTACGCCACCTCCTTCCTGCTGGTGACGGTGATCGTGGGTCTGAACCTGACCGCTATCGGTATTCGTAACCACTTGCGCGAGAAATTCCGGTCGCTGGAGCATTAATCCGGCGCCGCATGAGTGATACAAGAGTGAGATAACAGAGGGGCGGCCGAGCGCGAGCCGCCATCTCTCTGCACCAATACGTGAGGGGCGCCGGCAGCAGTCTGGCCACTCCAGATAGATTTTGAGGTAACAGATGATCAACGTAACGACCACGTCTACCCAGCACACCGCGCTGGACCTGCTCAACCTGACCCCGGAGCAGACCGCGCTGGAGGTGAAGGATCTCAACCTGTACTACGGCAGCAAGCAGGCGTTGTTCAACGTCAACATGAAGATCCCCAAAGGGCAGGTGACCGCCTTTATCGGCCCGTCAGGCTGTGGTAAATCGACCCTGCTGCGCTGCATCAACCGGATGAACGATCTGGTGGAGATCTGTCGCATCGAGGGGGAAATCCAACTGCACGGCCACAACATCTATGACAAGAGCGTCGATGTTTCTGCCCTGCGCCGTCAGGTAGGCATGGTGTTCCAGCGCCCGAACCCGTTTCCCAAGTCCATCTACGAGAACGTGGTCTATGGTCTGCGCCTGCAGGGGATCAACGATCGTCGCACTCTGGATGAAGCGGCCGAGCGCTCCCTGCGCGGTGCGGCCCTGTGGGACGAGGTGAAGGATCGTCTGCATGACAACGCCTTCGGTCTCTCCGGTGGTCAGCAGCAGCGTCTGGTGATTGCCCGCGCCATTGCCATCGAGCCGGAAGTGCTGCTGCTCGATGAACCGACCTCGGCGCTCGACCCCATCTCCACCCTCACCATCGAGGAGCTGATCAACGAGCTCAAGAGCCAGTTCACCGTGGTGATCGTGACCCACAACATGCAACAGGCTGCGCGTGTGTCGGATCAGACCGCCTTTATGTATATGGGCGAGCTTATCGAGTACTCGGATACCAACACCATTTTCACCACCCCGGCCAAGAAAAAGACCGAAGATTACATTACCGGTCGTTACGGCTAAGGAGAGGAGAGGATGAATCTCAGCAAACAGATTGGCAGTCGGTTCAACGGCTAAGGCATAATCGGAGCAATCAAGGATTATTTGTATGGACAATATGAACCTCAATAAACACATCTCCGGTCAGTTCAATGCCGAGCTAGAGAGCGTGCGCAACCAGGTGCTGGTGATGGGCGGTCTGGTGGAGCAGCAACTCACCGACGCCATTGCGGCGATCCATGATCAGGATCTCGATGCGGCTCGCAAGATCGTGGCCAACGACCACAAGGTCAACGCGATGGAAGTGGCGATCGACGAGGAGTGCACCCGCATCATCGCCAAGCGTCAGCCGACAGCCTCCGACCTGCGACTGGTGATGGCCATCATCAAGACCATCACCGATCTGGAGCGCATTGGCGACGTGGCTGACAAGATCGCCCGCATGCTGACCGACAACGCCAACAAGCCGCAGCCGCCGCTGGTGTCGCTGGAGAACATGGGTCGTCGCACCATCAAGATGCTGCACGATGTGCTCGACGCTTTCGCCCGCATGGATCTGGATGCGGCGCTGGCGGTCTACAAGGAAGATGACAAGGTAGACCGCGAGTACGAGTCCATCATCCGCGAGCTGATGACCTATATGATGGAAGATCCCCGCACCATCCCCCAGGTGCTCAACGTCCTGTGGGCGGCGCGGGCCATCGAGCGGGTCGGCGATCGCTGCCAGCACATCTGCGAGTACATCGTCTACTACGTGAAAGGCAAGGATGTGCGCCATACCAAGGCGGACGATCTGGGCACCTTGCTGGGCAAGGGCTAACCGGAAGTGAATAAAAAGGCGCGTGAAGCGCCTTTTTTGTTGCATAACTGGTCGGAGTAAGATAAAGCCCCCAACTGGCTGTTTTCTGATAGAATACTCCCCCTGTGTGAGTCCCGGATGGGCTCACGGTCCGGTCTCCCGGGCCCAGTTTGCCGTCTTGTGCTAAGGCGGGTGTAGCAATAGGTTAATCATGAGTTTTGCCGATAGTTTGTTCTTTTTAATGCTGCTGGTTGGCGGCAGTGTGTTCTTCTCCCTCTCCGAGATCTCTCTCGCCGCGTCTCGCAAAATCAAATTGCAGGTGATGGCGGATGAAGGTAATCGCCAGGCCGAAAAGGTGCTGGCCCTGCAGGCCCAGCCGGGCAACTTTTTCACCGTGGTGCAGATTGGCCTCAATACCGTCGCCATTCTGGGCGGTATCCTGGGTGAGTCTGCCCTCAACCCCGCCATCAAGGGGATTGTCTCCCAGTTCTACCAGGGCCCTTGGCTTGGCGAGATCAGCTCCGGTGCCTCCTTCGTGTTCGTCACCGGCATGTTTATCCTGATCGCCGATCTGATGCCCAAGCGTCTGGCCATGACCATGCCCGAGCAGATTGCCGTGGTGGTGGTGCGCCCCATGCTCTTTTTCGTCACCGTGTTGATGCCGCTGGTGTGGGTCTTCAACGGGCTGGCCAACTCCCTGTTCCGTCTGATGCGCGTCTCCACGGTGCGTAACGACGAGATCACCTCCGACGATATCTATGCGGTGATGGATGCCGGTGCCGAGGCGGGGGTTATCCAGCGCGAGGAGCATCAGCTCATCGAGAACGTGTTCGAGTTGCAGTCCCTTGGTGTCACCTCCGCCATGACGGCTCGCGAGAGCCTTATCTACTTCACCCTGCAAGAGAGTGAAGAGAGCATCAAGGCGAAGATCGCCGAGCATCCCCACAACAAGTTTCTGGTCTGTGACCACAACCTCGACAGCATCAAGGGCTTTGTCGATGCCAAAGAGCTGCTGATCCGCGTTATCGGCGGCCAGAGCATCGACCTTATCGGTGGCAACCTGGTGCAGAACGTCATCATCATCCCCGATACCCTGAACCTCTATGAGGCGATGGAGTACTTCAAGAATCATCGTGGCGACTTTGCCGTGGTGATGAACGAGTACGCGCTGGTGGTGGGGATTGTCACCATGAACGACCTGATGAGTACCGTCATGGGCGAGTGGGCGACCCACGTAGTGGAAGAGCAGATCGTCCAGCGCGACGAGAACTCCTGGCTGGTGGACGGGGTTACCCCCATCTCCGACGTGATGCGCGCCTTCGATATCGAAGAGTTCCCCGAGAACCAGAACTACGAGACCATCGCCGGCTTTATCATGTATATGCTGCGCAAGATCCCCAAGCGCACTGACTCGGTCAAATACGCCGGTTACAAGTTCGAAGTGGTCGATATCGACAGTTACAAGATTGATCAGCTGCTGGTTACCCGGGTCGAACCGGCTGTGGCCGAGAAGCCAGCTCAGGAATCGTAAAAGGAGCGACATAAGAGTCATGAAGATGCAGTCTCATTCCCGTGCGCTGGCCTGTGTCGCGCTCGCCCTGGCACTGGGTGCCTGTAGTCAGAGTGCGCCGCGCAAAGCCACAGTGGCAGCCAAGCCGGTAACCCCCAAGCCTGCCGTGGTCGTGCCGCAGCAGGATCCCGATGCGGTGGTACAAAGCGGCATGGCAGAGCCGAGCCCGGTCTTTGATGAGCAGTATCACGGCCCGGATCAGGGGTCGCTGGAGTCGGTTACCGCCCTGTTTGCCCGTGGCTACATCGAGTCCGCCATGCGCGAGACCATGCTGGCGGCGGTGCACAACGACTATCCACTGCTCGGCATGCGGGATGTGCGGTTGACCGATCCGGTCTCCAAATTCCTCACCTCCGAGCATGCGGCCACCACGGCCCATGACTACCTCTATGCCGGCGTGCAGCGTCGCCTCGGTCGTCCTCTCAGCCCTGCCCAGTGGGAGCAGATCTGGCGCGGTCTGCCGCAGCAGGGTCGGGTCTCGGACTGGGTCAAGCAGATCAAGCGAGTGCTGGCCGGGCGTTAAGCTGCCAGCGGATCAAGATAGTGATGAGGCCACCTTCGGGTGGCCTCTTGCATTTCTGCGTTTGCCTCGCCGTTTGCACGCTGATTTCTGCTGATACTGATTGCCGCCCGTGGCACTTTGTTTTATCTTGCTTTGGCCATCTAAACATCCATATGTTTTTATGGCTGCATAATAAAAGGGCTTCCCAAGATGAAGCTGGACGATCTGCAGCGATTCGATGCGAAACCGCAGATCAACAAAACAAACAGATAAATACGCAAATAAACAACGCATAAAACAAAGAGACACGACAGATGGAAACCAGGGAATTGTGGGTGCTGGATGGGGGCATGGGGCGCGAGTTGGCACGGCGGGGGGCACCGTTTCGTCAGCCCGAGTGGTCGGCGCTGGCCTTGATGGAGGCGCCAGAGACGGTGCGTGACGTGCATCAGGCCTATGTGGCGAGCGGGGCCAGGGTCATTACCACCAACAGCTATGCGCTGGTGCCGTTTCATATCGGCGATGAGCGTTTCTTTGCCGACGGGGAGGGGTTGGCAGCGCTGGCTGGTCAGCTGGCCCGTGAAGTGGCTGACGAGCAGAAGGGCGCCGTGCAGGTGGCGGGTTCTCTGCCACCGCTGTTTGGCTCCTACCGTGCCGACCTGTTCAAGGCGGACCGGGTGAGCGAGCTGGCGACGCCGCTTATCCGGGCGCTATCCCCTTATGTGGATATCTGGCTGGCCGAGACCATGAGCCTGATTGCCGAGCCACTGGCCCTGAAAGCGCTGTTGCCTGACGATGGCAAGCCGTTCTGGGTCTCCTTCACGCTGGAAGATGAGGCGCCGGGCAACGAGCCGCGACTGCGTTCCGGCGAGCAGGTGGCCGATGCAGTGACCGCGCTGGTGGCGGCCGGGATCGATGCCATCTTGTTCAACTGCTGTCAGCCCGAAGTGATCGAGGGGGCGCTCAAAGTGGCCGGTGACGCTTTGCAAGAGCAGGGCCGCACCGATATTCGCCTCGGCGCCTATGCCAACGCCTTCCCGCCGCAGCCCAAAGAGGCCACCGCCAATGATGGGCTGGACGAGATCCGCGCCGATCTGGGGCCGCTGGATTACCTTGGCTGGGCCGAGCGCTGGCGCGCAGCCGGTGCGAACTTGATCGGCGGTTGCTGCGGCATCGGCCCCGAGCATATTCAGGCGCTGAGCAGCCGGTTGCGCTAAGGAGCTTCCATGAAAGAGAGCAAGATTGGGCTCTGGTCCCTCACCGCGCTGGTGTTCAGTTCCATGGTGGGGGCGGGGATTTTTAGCCTGCCCCAGAACATGGCCGAGGTGGCAGGCGCCCGCGCTGTGCTGATCGGCTGGGGCGTGACGGGGGTGGGCATCCTGGCGCTCGCCATGAGTTTTCTCTATCTGTCGCGGTTAAGGCCGGATCTCGACGGCGGTATCTACAGCTACGCCCGCGCCGGTTTTGGCGAGCTGGTGGGATTCTTCTCCGCATGGGGGTACTGGCTCTGCGCCACCATCGGCGTGGTGGGCTATCTGGTGATCGCCTTTGCCGCGCTGGGCAGCTTTGTCGACACCCCCGAGCAGATCTGGTTTGGTGACGGCAATACCCTGGCGGCGTTTGTCGGTGAGTCCTGCATCCTCTGGGCGGTACATCTGCTGGTGGCCCGCGGTGTGCAGCAGGCGGCGCTATTCAATCTGGTGGCGACCCTGGCCAAGAGCCTGCCGCTGCTGCTGTTTATTCTGTTTGCCTGCTACTGGTTCGAGCCGGTCACCTTCGCGGCGGATCAGCAGGGCAGTAGCCTGGCGGTGCCGGTTTCCGAGCAGGTGCGCAACACCATGCTGATCACCCTCTGGGTCTTCACCGGTATCGAGGGGGCAGCGGTGCTGTCGGCCCGCGCCCGAAACCGACGGGATGTGGGCACCGCCACCGTACTGGGGGTCGTGCTGGCACTGCTGCTCTATGTGCTTATCTCGGTGCTGGCGCTGGGGATATTGAGTCGGCCCGAGCTCGCAGCGCTGCCCAACCCCTCCATGGCAGGGCTGATGGCCCAGATGACCGGCTCCTGGGGCAAGCTGCTCATCAGCGTCGGCCTTATCGTCTCTGTGCTCGCCTCCTACGTGAGCTGGACCCTCTTCTCGGCGGAGGTGCCGTTCAGCGCAGCCCGCCACGGCGCGTTTCCCGCCATCTTCCGGCGCCAGAACCGCAATGGGACGCCTATCGCATCGCTCTGGCTCACCAGCCTGACGGTGCAGACTTGCCTGCTGCTGGTGTGGCTGCTCGGCAAGGGCTACACCAGCCTGCTGCTTATCTCTACCTCGATGATTTTGGTGCCCTACCTGCTGATCGGTTTGTTTCTGCTCAAGCTCTCGTTCAGCAGGAAGGGGGAGAGCGGGCAGGGCCGCGGTCTGATGCGGGCGGTGGCGCTGGTGTCGAGCGGTTACGGCTTCTGGCTGCTCTATGCCGCCGGGGTTGAGTATCTGCTGCTCTCCTTGCTACTCTACGGGCCGGGTCTGCTGCTGTTTCTCTACAGCCGTCGTTAGCTGGGCGCAGATCTTTGCCTGAGTGGTCGCGAGCGGCTGTTGGCCGGAGTGACCTTGCTGAGCCTGATCCCCGCCGTCTGGTCGTTTGCCCATCTCTGATATCGAAGATGTGACTGACCATAAAAGAGAGCGCCACAGTGGCGCTCTCTTGTTATCAGGGGTTGGTTATCAGGGACTTGCTATCCGGGAGTTGTGACCCAGGGAGAAGGCTTAGCGGCTGGCAGGCCCAGCCGGTTTGCCAAACAGCACTGCGAGCTTTTGTCGCCAGGGTAGGCCACGGGCGTCGTGCAGCATGTCGCGCCACTCGTGGAAGGTGAGGGTGAGGGGATTGAAGCTGTGGATCGGCTTGGTGATGCCAAAGCGACACGGCTCGGCCGGATCTTCTTCGACAAAGGTTCCGAACAGCCGATCCCAGATGATCAACACCCCGGCAAAGTTGCGGTCTATGTACTTGGCGTTGCTGGCGTGGTGCACCCTGTGGTGGGAGGGGGTGTTGAAGACCCACTCAAGCCAGCCGAGTTTGCCCACCACCTGGGTGTGGACGAAGAACTGGAAGCCCAGACTCAGCAGCACGGTGGCGACCACCGCCTCAGGCGGGAAGCCGATGACAATCATCGGGATCCAGAACAGCCACATGCCGGAGATGGGATACATCAGGCTCTGGCGAAAGGCGGTGGAGAGATTGAGCCGCTCCGAGCTGTGATGTACCACGTGGGAAGCCCACAGCCAGCGCACATGGTGGCTGGTGAAGTGGAACAGCCAGTAGCAGAGATCCTGCAACAGGAACAGCAGCAATACGCTCCAGAAGGTGATCTCGATGTCGAACAGTCGCCAGCCCCAGAGGGTGTCATACAGATAAGCAATGGCGATGGCCGCCAGGGCATCGCCCCCTTGGTGCATCAGGGCCAGGGCTGCGTTGGCGAGCAGATCCCGCCACTGGTAGGTGGCAGTGGGAAAGGCCGCGCCATGTTTGCGCAGGTAGAGCATCTCCCAGCCGATAAAGGCCAGAAAAATCGGGGAGAGATAGAGCAGGAGCAGTTGCACATCCATAGCGGCCATCCATTCAGAGCAATTGCTCTCCAGCATAAAGGATGGCTTTAATATTTCATTAACATTTTATCGGCGCGGGAGCTGGTACATGTCGGCACGCTTGATGTCGGGTTCACCGTGACTGAAAGTTGCAACAGGTGCTCAGGAAATGACATGGGCTGGCTATGCTTGATGCAGGCTGTGTTGCGGGAGTATCGGGCTTATGCGCTTATGGATTTGTTTATTGCTGGTATTTTGTAGCGGCATTCACGCCAAGACCCGGGTCGAGATCCTGGCGGACTCTGCCTATCCTCCCTACTCGTGGCAGGAGGGGGAGGAGGTCAGGGGCATATATGCCGACATCATCCGCGAGGTGACTGCCCCCATGAGTGACTATGAGGTGGTGCTCAAACCCATGCCGTGGCGGCGGGGCCTGAGCATGATCGAGCAGGGGGCCGCCTTTGCCATCTTTCCGCCCTACTACCTGCCCGATGCCCGCCCCTATATCTGGCCCTACTCCCAGC
>NZ_CAWNZT010000001.1:8694-27859 GCF_963878965.1 Aeromonas sp. HMWF015
GATGTGTGGTGCCAGTGTGGCGGCCAATACCCCGCAGGCCAAATTTCCGCTCGACTATCACGGCTTGCGCTTTGGCATGAACGCCGGATTTTCCATTGGCGGCGATGCCTTCTGGCAGGCGGTGAAGGAGAAGCAGATCGATGTGGAGGAGGTGAAAAGCAACCGGGAGAACCTGCTCAAAATTGTGCGTGGCCGGGTCGATTGCACCGTCAATGATCGCCTCTCCCTGCTCTATGAACTGCTCAACATGATCAAGGGGGATCAGCTGGCGGTGGCCGATATGTCCCTGCTCAAACAGGGGCCGGTGCTCAGCAAGGAGCAGGGGTTTCTCGGCTATAGCCGCAAGGGGGAGTATCCCTACAAACAGGCCTTTATCGAACAGTTTGACAAGGAGCTCTATCAGCTCAAAAAACGTGACGGGGTGAAAGTGATCGTGGAGCGCTATCTGGGAAAGTCCCCGCGCTGAGCCGATGAGATGGGGACTCGGGTTCAGCTGGGTTGAGTCTGCTCCAGCGTGACGCATAACAAGAGGGGCCTTGCGGTCCCTCTTCATTTATCCAGCAGAGCGTGTTTGCTACAGCACCTGACTCAGGAACTGGCGCAGGCGCGGGGAGGGGGGATTGTCGAAGAAGTCGGCAGGCTTCTCATCCACCAGCAGTTCGCCACTCTCCATAAAGAGCACCCGATCCGCTACTTCGCGGGCAAAGCCCATCTCGTGGGTCACCACCACCATGGTCATCCCCTCGCGGGCGAGCCCCTTCATCACATCCAGCACTTCCCCCACCATTTCGGGGTCCAGCGCACTGGTGGGCTCGTCAAACAGCATGATGCGCGGCTGCATGGCGAGTGCGCGGGCGATGGCCACCCGCTGTTGCTGACCGCCGGAGAGTTGGGAGGGATAGCTGGCCGCTTTCACCGACAGCCCCACTTTCAGCAGCAGCGCCTTGGCTCTGTCTTCGGCCTCACGGCGCGACAGGCCGCGCACCTTCTGCGGGGCGAGGCAGATATTATCCAGCACCGTCAGGTGGGGAAAGAGATTGAAGGACTGGAACACCATGCCCACCTCTTCCCGCAGCTTGTTGACATCGCCCGGCTGGGTGAGGCAGATGCCGTCCACCACGATATCGCCGTCGTTGATGGTCTCCAGCTGGTTGAGGGTGCGCAGAAAGGTGGACTTGCCCGAGCCGCTGGGGCCGACGATCACCACCACTTCCCCTTCGGCCACCTCGGTGCTGACATTTTTCAGGGCGTGCACCTCGCTGCCGTAGAACTTCTCTACGCCGGTCGCCTTGATGATGGGATCAGTTGCTTTTCGCATATTTCACCTCGAGACGGCGTACCAGGAAGGAGAGGGTGCCGGTCAGCACCAGATAGAGCAGGGCCACGGTGAACCATACCTCGAACGGGCTGAAGGTGGAGCTCACCACCTCGCGCCCCGCCTTGGTCAGATCGGTGATGGAGATGACCGAGACTAGCGAGGAGTCCTTGATGAGGTTGATGAATTGGCCTGCCAGCGGTGGCAGTACCCGCTTGAACGCCTGCGGCAGGATGACATAGCGCATGGTCTGGGCGGAGGTCATACCCAGGCTGCGGCCCGCCTCCATCTGCCCCTTGTGGATGGAGCTGATACCGGCGCGCACGATCTCCGCCACATAGGCGCCGGTAAAGACCGCCAGCGCGGCGACCCCGGCGGTGAAGCGATCGAGGTTCAGCACGGTACCGATAAAGAAGTAGACGATGAAGATCTGAACCAGCAGCGGTGTACCGCGGATCAGCTCCACATAGGTGATGGCCAGATTGCGCAGGGCCGGATTAGGGGAGAGGCGCGCCAGCCCGGCCAGGGTGCCGAGCAGGATGGCGAAGATGCCTGCTACCAGCGAGAGCTTGACGGTGACCCAGACGCCCCAGGCGATGGGGCCGGCGGTCCAGCTCAGTTGGGTGTCGAGGGTATCGCCACGAAAAACGGTATCCCCTTCGGCGACTTGTACGCCGGTACTGGCGATGGCTTGCCGCACATTGGGGTCGAGATCGTCTTGCAGGAACAGCTTGCCCTTCTCGGCCTCGCTGGTGCCCGCCATCACGGTGCCGTCAAATTCGGCGACATTCTTCTGCTCCGCCTGATAGGCGATGTATTGGGGAATGCGTTCCCAGCGCCAGGTGTAATCCACTGACTGGACAGCCTTGTAGATGCCGAATACGGCAACCAGCAGCATCAGCAGGAAAACCCCATGCCAGAGCAGCTGATTGGGCTGTTTTTCCATCTGTCTTGTCGGTTTGGGTGTGTGCACAGTCACAACCTCTTCTCGTTATTGTGTGGGGAGCTGCGTGGTGCAGGGGCGGCATGTGCCGCCCCCCGGAGGTTATTTGAGCTGATTCAGCCAGGCGTTGGATTCGAACCACTTCTTGTAGAGACGGTCGTAGCTGCCATCGCCCTTGATCTGGCGCAGGTAGTTGTTGAACCAGTTGAGGGTGTCCTGATCCCCTTTGCGGATGGCCCAAGCCAGCGGCTCGAAGGTGAACGGCTTGTCGAGGTGCACCACGGCGCCCTGATTCTGGGAGGCAAAAATAGCGTTGTAGGGCAGGTCATAGACGAACGCATCGACCTTGCCGTTGATCACTTCCAGCTTGGCGTCATCCTGGGTTTCAAACTGCAGCAGGGTGGCTTTGGGGATCAGGCCCTTGACTGCCTGCTCGCCGGTGGTGCCGAGCTTGACCGCGATCTTGTATTTCGGGTCGTTGAGGTCGGTGAAGGATTTGATTTCGCCCGCCTTCTCTTTGCGCAGCACTATGGTCTGGCCGACCACGATGTAAGGATCGGCGAAGTTGACCCGCAGATTGCGCTGGGGAGTGACGGTCATGCCGCCCATGATGACGTCGAACTTGTTGGTCAGGAGCGCCGGAATGATGCCATCCCAGGCGGTGTTGACGAACTCGACCTTCACGCCCATCTCTTTGGCGACCATCTTGGCGAGATCCACATCAAAGCCGATGTATTGGCCCTGCTTGTTGGTCATCTCGAAGGGTTGATAGCCGGCATCGAAGCCGACTCGCAGCACGCCGCGTTCCAGCACGGCATCCAGGGTGGAAGTAGGGGCTGGGGTCGGGGCCGCCGTGGCGATCCCGCAAAACAGCAGGGTAGAAAGAATCAGTTTTTTGATCATAAGTGACGTCTCTGTCGGTGGTGTGTTCGGCCTTGAACCTGATCCCGTGCGACTCCGTGGCACAAGAGACTGCTGCATCCGGCAACAGGCAAGACAGGATGAATGTCTTGAGCGGGACAAAAGCCCCATATGAGATGCTATGAATAGTGGTTGAGTGAAAAATGTACCAAAAACAGATTGTGTCAGAAGACTCAACAGGTTAGAGACATTTATTGCTCATGGCTTCATTCATAAAATCACACGAAAACAACATATCTATCTAACGGGGTGGGTTCAAGCCCAAATTATGCCCAAGACATTTTGTTACAAAGCCTGGGTGCCGCTTGCGGCTCTTATTGTGCTAAAGGGCTCCGTAAGAGGTTTTTCGTGGGACTGATACGAATACGCATTGGTGAGATATCACACGCATTGCTCTGTTTATCAGCAAACGAAGGGGCTTTATTGTGAAAACCATCAAGTCCCACTGGGTCTTGGCAAACGCTTCTCATATACTCAGTTACCCTCTCTGCATGGCTTTGGTATGGACGCCTCACTACTGCTTAAGCTGGATATTTTTACCTTGATGATCATGGCCTTGTGTGGCTATTGTCTCGGTTTCCTCACTCTCACCATCATTCGCGTTACCCACAACGATATTCCCGGCGTCGGGGTCTGGTGGTGGTCCAGTCTGTTTGCCATGCTGGGTCAGGCGGGATTTGCCAGCCTGCTGCTGACACCTACTCCCTATGGCTCCTGGGTGGGCAATGTCTTCCTGATTTTTCATGTGTCGTTATTGCTGGTCGCCCAACGCTGTTTCTTCCGTCAATCGCCGGGCTGGCCTGTTTGCTGGGGATTCATCCTGCTGTTTGCCGCCATCATGACCTGGTCGGTCGCCATCGATGGCCGGATTGCGGTGCGGGTGATGATAAGCAGCGCCACCTTCCTCGTGCTCAGTACGCTCATCATCTGGCAGCTCTGGCGTCACGGCCGACCCGATTATCAGGTGGCGGTCTGGGTGCTGATTGGCCTCAATCTGGTACTGATTGCCATGACCCTGATGCGGATGTTTACCGTGTGGGGCGAGGTGATCGAAAGCCCGTTCCAGCGTCAGCTGTTCAACGTGTTGCCCTATGTCTCCATGCTGGTGGGTAGCTCCATGCTCACCTTCGGGGTGCTGCTGCTCTGCAACCAGCACCGGGCGCTGGAGTTGCGCTATCAGGCCAGTCATGATCCGCTGACCGGCTTGTTCAATCGCCGTGGTTTTATGGAGCGTCTGGCCCGGGAACGCCCTGCACAGCAGGGGGCGCTGGTGGTGCTCGATCTGGATGACTTCAAGCAGATCAACGATCGGCATGGTCATGAGGTGGGGGATCGGGTGCTGGAGCGGGTCGGGCTGGCGCTGCGCGAGCTGGATGGGGTGTTGGCCGGTCGCTTTGGGGGCGAGGAGTTTGTGTTGCTGTTTCGCCATGCCACCGCAGACGAGGCGATCACTCGGTGCCAGTCACTGCTGGTTCAGCTTGCGGCCAGCGAGGTGGAGGGGATCCATATTACCGTCAGTATGGGGGTCGCCCACTGGCAGGGAGAGTGGCATTTCGACCACCTGTTTCGCCGCGCCGATGACGCCCTCTATCGGGCCAAGCGGGAAGGGAAGAATAGGGTCTGTCAGGCCGCCTGAGGCAGTGATAGGTTCAGGGATAAAGGCAGGGCGCGGTGATCCGCGCCCTGCCTACTTCCGCTTGCCGGATCTGGCTTGCCAGCTGCCAGCCGTTACTCTGACGCCGCTTGAGCTGTTCTCGGTGCCTGCGCCTTGAGGAAGGGGAGCAGCAGCAGGGCCGAGACGCCCGCTGCCACCGAGATCACCACGAAGAAGCCGTTCCAGTGCCAGATCTCCATCACCTTGGCCAGCGGATAGCCCGACAGCGCCGCCCCCATGTAGGCAAAGAGGCCGACAAAGCCGGTGGCGGCCCCCGCCGAGTTTTTGTGGGAGCACTCCGCCGCCGCCATGCCGATCAGCATCTGGGGGCCAAACACGAAGAAGCCGATGGTAAAGAAGCAGGCCGCCTGCATCACATAGCTGAAGAAGGGCATCAGCCACAGCGACCCCACCGCCAGCAGGATCCCCACCGCAAAGATGAGGTTCATCGGGCCACGGTTGCCGTTGAACAGCTTGTCCGATCCCCAGCCCGCCACCAGCGCACCGATAAAGCCTCCCACCTCGAACATGGAGATAGCCGAGTTGGCGCTCATCAGATTGAAGCCGCGCTGCTCGGTCATGTAGAGATTGCCCCAGTCGTTGATGGCGGTACGCACCACATAGACCAGCACGTAACAGCAGGCGAGCAGCCAGATATAGGGGTTGCCCAGCACATATTTGCGCAGGATCTGGCGATGGGAAAGCCCCGCATCCTGGGTCTGCTGGGCCAGCTCCATGGCATCCTTGCGCCACTCGCCTACTGTCGGCAGCCCCATGGCGCTCGGGGTATCCCGCAGTCGCCAGCAGAGGAACAATCCCGCGATGATGGCGATAAGGCCGGGCACTATCATGCCGTAGCGCCAGCCATGTTGCAGAGCGATGGTGCTGACGATGAGAGGGATGAGCGCCCCGCCAACGTTGTGGGCGGTGTTCCAGGCCGACCACCAGACCCCGCGTTCGGTACGCGAATACCAGCTGGTGAGCAGCTTGGAGCAGGGGGGCCAACCCCAGCCCTGGAAGAAGGCGTTGGCGACCCAGAGGGCGGCAAACATCCAGAGTGCCGACGAGAGGCCGAACAGGATGTTGATAACGCCGGTGGCCATCAGTCCGACACCCATGAAGTAGCGCGGGTTGGCGCGGTCACTGATGATGCCGGAGAAGAACTTGGAGCAGCCGTAGGTGATGTAGAACAGGGTCCAGAGCATGCCGATATCGGACTTGTCCAGCATGCCGTTCGCCAGCATGTCCGGCATGGCGAAGTTGAAGCTCTTGCGGGTGAAGTAGAAGACCGCGTAGCCCAGATACATGGTCAGCAGCAGGTGCAGCCGCCAGTGGCGATAGGTGGCGTCGATCTCGGCCTGATCCCGGATAAGGGGCCGGGGCGGCGCGCTTCTCATAAAACTCAGCACAGGCAGGCCCTCTGGTGGTGATTAGCCATGACTCTCTTCCCGTCTGCGACTGGGCAGGTTGACCGTCAGCTGGGTGCCGTGGATGCAGGAGAGTTGCAGACTGCCCCCGAGGGCCTGTACCCGCTCGCGAATACCGAGCAGGCCATAGCCCTGCTGCGGGCGGCTTTCCGGCAGACCACGGCCATCATCTTCCAGCACCAGTTGCAACTGCTCGCCGCTAGCCCGGGCACGAATGGTGACCGAGTGGGCGTTGGCATGTTTGACCACGTTGTTGAGCCCCTCCTGACAGACCCGAAACAGGGTGACCCGCTGGGCATCGGAGAGATCCCCATCCGCCAGTTGCCACTCCAGCCGAGTGACGATGCCGTGACGCTCCAGCTCCAGCTCCCGCAGCAGTGCCCGTACCGCCTGTTCAAGAGTCATGTCGTCGAGTTGGCGCGGGCGCAGCCGCCCGAGCAGACCGCGCACCGCGTCGTAGATCCCGAGCGACAGTGTGTCGATCAGGGCACTGCTCTGGCCCACCCCTGCATTATCGGGGGCGAGGCGGCGCACGATCCCGGCCTGGGTACGAATGGCGGTGATGGTCTGGCCGATATCGTCGTGCAGCTCGCGCGCCACCTCCTTGCGGATACTCTCCTCGGTCTCCAGCAGCCGTTCGGTGAGTTGGCGATTGTGGGCGAGCTGGCGGGTCAGCGCCTGATTGAGCTCGCGCTGGCGCTGGATCCCGGCGCCGAGCAGCAGGCCGGTGAGGCTCTGGGCCAGCAGGGAGAGCAGCAGATCGAGGGGGTGATCGTGCCAGGCCTGACTGGCCAGCAGGGCGATGGTGTTCATCAGTGTGGCGAGCAGCGCCCCCTGCCAGCCGTAGCGCCACGCCATGGCGATGATGGGGATGGCGAGACAAAACGGGGTAAAGCGTACCAGCGAGTTGGGCAACCCCAGTTGCAGCCAGAGGCTCAATACGAACAGCAGCAGATACCAGACCAGATGGCGAAAGCGCCACTCCACCGGCTGATCCACCAGCGCAGGACCGAGCGGCACCCAGGTGGCGCGGGTGAGGTAGTGCCAGATCAACATGCAGGTGGAGGTCAGCGTCAGCCCGCCGGTTAGGCTGAGCAGCAGGGCCGAGAGGCCATCTTCCCCCGCCAGATGCCAGAGCAGGGCTTGCAGTAGCGCCGCCGCCGTGACGGTGGCGAGCAGCAGCAACAGTTGCTGCCAGTCGTTGCGCACCTGCTGGCGACGGGCAATCAGCAGCGGTATCAGGGTCAGCAGACTGCCCGCGACCAGCCAAGGCCAGTGGGGCAGCCCTACCTCCAGATTGAGCCAGTAGAGCAGCAGCCCTTCGCACAGCAACAGCGGCGGCCAGTAGTGGCCGGGACTTTGCAGCAGCAAGCCGAGGCGCAGGCCGAAGGGGAACAGCAGCACCGCCAGCGCCGGGCCACCCGCCAGATGCAGGCTGATGCTCCAGAGGCAAAACCAGCCGGCGGCAAAGATGAAGCAGGCCGCCAGCGCGATGGCGACATAGCTGGCGAAACGGGAGATCACCAGCTATCCAGCATGCGGTGGGCCAGCTCGACGTTGTTGCTGACCTTGAGCTTGTCCATCAGGTTGGCACGATGGACGTGCACCGTCTTGGGGGAGAGACCAAGCTGTTCGGCGATGGCCTTCACCTCCAGCCCCTGTGCCAGCAACTGGGCAATCTCCCGCTCCCGATTGGTAAGGGGATCCCGGCTGCTGCTGGCCAGTTTCTGGGCGATGTCCGGCGTCAGATAACACCCACCCAGGGCGGCGGTGCGCACCGCGGCGATCAGCTCGTCCGGACTGCAGCGTTTGGAGAGAAAACCCTTGGCGCCGGTTTGCAACGCCTGCTCGATGAGGGCCGGGCTGTCGTGCACCGAGAGCATCACCACTGCAAGGCCGGAGGGGAGCTGCTTGAGCAGCTCCAGCCCCGATTGGTCGGGCATCGAGATGTCGCAGACGCAGACGCGCGCCCCGCTGCCGGGCAGGCCGGCAAGGGCGTCGCTGGCGGAGCCGAATTCGGCGACCACCTGCAGATCGGGCTCCAGATTGAGCAGTTGGGCAAAACCGGATCTGACGATCTGGTGATCGTCGATGAGGGCAATTTTTATCATGATGTCAGCCTGAAATTCGGTGCGTCATGACCATGACGCGGCCAACAAGATACCTGCCCCCCGAGTCAGGCTCAAGCAGCAGCAGGAAAAGGGGCTAAAAACCGGGGGGCAAGGTGCGCAAAGCTTGATCGGGATCAGCTGGCAAGGGCGAGCAAGCGGGCTGATCAACAGGGGGATGACCAGCCCGGGGGACTCAGCGGTGCAGCTCGCCGGCGCGCTCAGGCTGATAGACCACTTCCAGAATTTCTACCTCGATGGTGCGACCGGCCGGGCCGGGCCAGGCGATGCTGTCGCCCACTTTCAGGCCGAGCAGGGCGCTGCCTACCGGCGCCAGTACCGAGATGTTGCTCTCGTCGCCCTTGGCATCGCGCGGGTAGACCAGGGTGAGGCAGAACTCGTTGCCGCTGCTCTGCATCTTGAAGCGTACCTTGCTGTTCATGGTGACTACGTCCGGCGGCATGTCGGCCGGTTCGCGGATCTCGGCGCGGTCCAGCTCCTCTTGCAGGGCCAGATGCTGCGGATGGTTGCCGAGCAGTTGTTCGATACGGTCCAGATCAAGGCTGGAGATAACCAGATGAGGTTGTTTCATAAGATATTCCTTATCAATAGCGGATAGGACCATACCGGCGGCTGCAGGTTGGCCATCACGCAAAGTGTTACAAAAATGGATTCAACAGGTTCAATCGATTGAAAATGCCATGCCCCCAAGCGACTCGCGGCCGAAGGAGCGAGGCGGGGGCTCAGCAGGGTGTGAGCAAATGCGAGGAAATAGCGAGTATTTTCATGGGGCTACCATAACCATTCTGGCCAGCCTTGGCAACCGCGATTGAGTGACTACTCAGGAGCCTGATAGTTGTACTGACGGATGATCCGTGTGAGCGAGCCATCATGGCGCATCTCGTCGATTACGGCTTGCCAGCGCTGCGCCTGTTTGAAGGGGAAATCCTTGTGAGCGGCCAGGAACAGTTGGGTGTTCATCAACACTTCACCGCGAACCAGCTGTTGTGATGAGCGTTTGTCTTGTTGTTGGGCATACAGGATGACATTCCATGCGGCGACCCAGGCATCAATGCGACCGCGATGGAGTTTATGAGCGTTGAGTTGCTCATCTGCTACTGTCTCTCCCCGGATCCCGATGCGTTGTTTGAGTAGGTGTTGACCAAACGAGTAGCGCAGCACGCCCACATCAAGGTTTTTCAAATCGCTGCTTTTCAGTGCTTTTGGGTGAAACCGGCGATCGCTGACGATCAAAAACTGTTCATCGAGGATGGGCGTTACCCACTGATAGAGGTGCTCTCGCTGACTGCTTCGCACGGGCGGTATCATCAATACATCGGGGCGGTGAATTGTCTGGGTCAGTGCACGTGGAAGCGGCATCAACTCGATGGTGAGCGGTTCTTTAAGGCGTCGCGCGGCCTCTTCCATGATCTCGATGGCGACACCGCTTGGTTTGCCGTGAGAGGAGCGAATGACATAGGGGGGCAACTCGGCCGCCACCAGCACAATAGCCTGGGCACCGGTGTTCACCAGCAACAACAGCAGGGTCAAAAAGGGCAGGCAGAGAGCGCGCATCAAGGTCGTGAGCCAGAGTCGAATATGCAGAGTGTAACATTCCTGCCTGCGTTGTCGTTGTGCCCGCTGAGGGGTTGGGATCTCAGTCGAAGAAATCCCGCAGATCGCGCACTTCGTAATCAGCGAGTTGCTGCCAGGGGAGCTGAGAAGGCAGCTTGCGCAGGGTTACCTCCATCCGGTAACTGCGATAGCCGTCGAGACTGGCTGACTCGACCACCAGCGGGATCTGCCATTGACTCGACCAGAGAATGCGGGTTCGTTGCTGCCCTTCGCGCTTTTCATACCAGCGGGCCTGCTCGGGGGCGGCCTCATCCAGCGGGGTCATCCCCTCGATCAGCCTCGGGTTGACGAGATGGCGGATCCGCAGCCAGTCGGGCTTGAAGGCCACCTGGCCATACTCTTCCTCCGGCACCTCAACCAGCTGGTTGTGCCAGCTGTCGGCATAGCGCAGCTGAAGTTCACCCTCATCACTGCGGCTGACCCAGCGGGCCGCCATCTGGTGGGTAAAGTGCTTGTGGCCGGGGGTGGCGTCGTGAGTGGCGTGATAGGCACGGGCAAGGGGGAGGGGAATGAGCCGCTGGATCCACACCTGATTGCCCACGCGCAGCCACTTCTCTTGCCAGACACTCTCTCTGGCGATGCCATCGCTGCCGGTGTTCCGGTCGTGATAGCTGATCCGGGCGGCGAGATCCGGGGGCGTGTCGTCAGCATGCAGGGGGAAGGCGAGGGTGCTGCCAAGCAGCCATAACGAAAGCAAAAGTCGCATCATCATCTGTCGCTCGAAAGAGCCGGGGCCCGGGCCGCTGAGTCGATTGCTCAGATGCACCCGGGCCCGTGCTGCTTACAGGCCGAGCGCCTCCCGCAGTTTGCCAAACACCTTGGTGTTATCCAGCGTGCCTTTGAAGCGGTTGCTGCCGGCGCCATCGGCAAACAGCATCACATCGCCGCCGCCGTGGGTTTCCGATGTCAGTTTGACGCCGGTCTCCTGCAGGTAGTCATTGGCCATCACCTGATCGCTGGTGAGGACCGGGCGCACGGCCGCACGATTGGGGCCGTTACCGAACACCAAGGTGGTGAAGGGCTTGCCATCCACGTCGTTCTGGGTCGAGCCATCGCCATTTTTCACCAGATCCAGCACCGGATTGCCCTTGGCGGAGTAGCCGTTAATGGTCATGGTGTGGTCATGGTCGGCGGTGACCACGATCAGGGTATTGCTGAGATCCACTTTACCCAGCGCCGTCTTGACCGCCTCATCCAGAGCCACTGCGTCGGTGAGCGAGCGCTTGGCGTTGGTGCCGTGCAGGGCATGATCGATCCGGCCGCCTTCTACCATCAGGAAATAACCCTGACTGTTCTTGCTCAGCAGGTCGATCGCCTTGGCGGTCATTTCGGAGAGGGACGGCTGGGTATTGGCTGCCCCCTTGGCGACCCGATCCAGCTCGTAGTCCAAGTGGGATTTGCTGCTGAATAGACCGAGCACCTTGCCGCTGGTGACCTTGGCAAGTTCACTTTGAGTGGTGACATAGCTGTATCCCTGCGCCTTCATCTCGGCGGTCAGGTCGCGGTTGTCATTGCGACCGCCCTTGTTGCTGGCGCTGTAGGGGGTCCAGTGGTTGGCACCACCGCCCATCAGCACATCGACCCCATCCTTGAGGGCACTGTTATAGCCAGCGCCCCCCGGAACGGCCTGTACGGCGATATCATAAGCTGCATCCCGATGGCAGATGTGGGCGTAGGTAGCCGCCGGGGTCGCGTGGGTCAGCTCGGTGGTGGTGACGGCTCCGACCGATTTGCCTGCCGCCTTGGCCAGCTCCAGGATGGTGGGCACGGGCTTGCCGTTATCGCTGCTGCAATTGTTGACGGTTTTGTTGCCATTGACGTCTTTGCCGGGGGCGACGGCTTTGGTGTCGCTGCTCATGGCGATCACCTCGTTGTTCATCTTGACCCCGGTGGTGTAGGCCGCCATGGAGGGGGCCGAGTCGGTGGTCTGGGCATCGTTGGAGAAGGTCTTGATGCGGGCACTGTGCGGCAGTTTCATCATCTCCAGATTGCCCTCTTCCCCCACCTTGAACAGGCGGGTGGCGGTGAGCACGGTGGGGCCCATGCCATCACCGATAAAGAGAATGACGTTTTTGGCATCACCGGCCTGTGCCTGGGAGGTTGCGCCCAGCGCACTGAACAGGGCGGCGCAGACCAGCGTGTGCTTGATGGATGTGTTCATCTTTTTGCTCATGAAAGTGCTCCTTACAGCTTGGCCGCAGCCTTGATCTTGCCGAACACGGCGGTGTTATCGAGTGAGCCATGGAAGCTGTCAGCCCCCTTGCCGATGGCGCCGAGGAATACATCTGTGCCGCCGTGGGTCTCGCTGCCGATTTCGCCTACCTTGACCACCACTTCCTGGTGGTAGTCATTGGCGGAGACGGTGGCATCGTCGAGCGGGGCAACGCTGCTGCGCGGGCCATCCACCCGGTTGTAACCGTTGCCAAAACCTATGATGGTGTAGGGCATGCCCTCGCTATCCTTGCTTGGCTCGCCAGTCTCGTAGTTCTTCACCAGCCCGAGTACGCCGGGGTTGTCGGCGGTGGTCTTGCCGGTGCGCTTGGCATAACCGTTGAGCACTAGCGTGTGGTCGTGGTCGGCGGTGACCACGATCAGGGTGTTTTTCAGCTCGGGGTCGCTCTTTTTCACCTCGTCGATAGCGGCTTTGATGGCGTTGTCGAAGGCGATGGTGTCCTGCAGCGCCCGCTTGGCGTTGGTGTCGTGCAGGGCGTGGTCGATGCGGCCCCCTTCCACCATCAGGAAGTAACCCTTCTCCTTGCCCTTGAGCTGCTTGATGGCGGCCAGGGTCATCTGGGCCAGTGACGGCTCGCTGGCGGGACGGTCCAGGTCATATTTCATGTGGCTGGAACCAAACAGACCCAGCAGCGGCTTGCCCGCATCGGCCTTGTTCAGCTCATCCAGATTGCTGGCAAACTGGTAGCCCTTGGCCTGCATTTCGCTGATGAGGTTGCGGCCATCCTCCCGCTTGCCCTTGTCGGCTTTGGGCAGGAAGAAACTGCTGCCGCCACCGAGCACCACATCCAGCCCCTCCTTGAGGGCGCTGTTGTAGCCTTTGCCGCCCGGCACCAGCTGGACGGCGATATCTGCCTCCAGATCCCGGTTGCAGATATGGGCATAGGTAGCCGCCGGGGTGGCGTGGGTTACCCGGGTACTGGTCACCACGCCGGTACCGCGGCCATCGGCTTTGGCCAGCTCCAGCAGGGTGGTCACCGGCTTGCCGGCGCTCTTGCTGCAGTCACTCTCATAGGTGGCGTCGCCGTCCATGCTGATGACGCCGTTGTTGCTCTTGACCCCGGTCATGTAGGCCGCCATGGAGGGGGCCGAGTCAGTGACCTGGGCATCGTGGGAGAAGGTCTTGATAAAGGCCGTCTCTGGCAGGGTATCGATGGTGAGATCACCCTCTTCGCCGACACCGTAGATGCGGGCCGCCGTCAGGGTGTTGAGGCCCATGCCGTCACCGAGGAAGAAGATGACGTTGGTGGGTTGGGCTGCGGGCTTGGTCGCCACCGTGTCATTGTCTGATTTGCAGCCGGCAGCCAGGGCGGCGCCGATCATCACTGCAAGTCCTGCCATTTTTCTCATTGGGGTTCGCTCCTTGTAAAACCTGAGCGCAGCCTAGAGGGGGCAGATGACACTTTTACTGACTATCGGTGACGGTTGTGTGAAAAGTGATAAAAATGTTACACTATATCAATATGTTATCTATCAATTGAGCCAGTTGGTCCGGTCGTTTCCGGCAAGGTTGCTCCGCCTCGGCGGTTTGCTGATTTGATGAGGTGATGGTTAGAATGACCTGTCAAAAGAAGCCCGCAGCAGGTAAAATGCGCCCCCTTCGTTCGATGCCCGCGGCAGAGCGCCTGTTGTTCCATGCGCGCGCCCGCAGCCCCCACAGAGAGTAACGGATATGTCCATCAACTGGTTCCCCGGTCACATGCACAAGGCCCGCAAAGAGATTGCCGAGGTCATGCCCCAGGTCGATGTGATCATCGAGATGCTCGATGCCCGCATCCCCTTCTCCAGCGAAAACCCGCTGGTGCCCGAGCTGCGTGGTGATACCCCGGTGATCAAGGTGCTGAACAAGGCGGACCTGGCCGATCCGGCGATCACCGATCTGTGGGTGGCGCACATGGAAAAAGAGAAGGGGATCAAGGCGCTGCCGTTGACACAACAAGAGCCGGAGAAGATCAAGCAACTGCTGACCCTCTGCCATGAGATGCTGCCGGAGCGCAATTTTGAGCTGCGCGGCGTGCGGGCGATGATCATGGGGATCCCCAACGTGGGCAAGTCTACTCTGATCAATACCCTGGCGGGGCGCATCATCGCCCGTACCGGCAACGAGGCGGGGGTGACCAAGTCACAGCAGCGGATCAAGCTGGATAACAACGTTATCCTGACCGATACCCCGGGTTTTCTCTGGCCCAAGCTCAATCCGCCCTCCTGCGGTTATCGTCTGGCCATCACCGCGGCCATCAAGGACACGGTGTTCGACTATGCCGATATCGCCATGTTCGCCGCCGATTACTTCATCAAGGCCTATCCGGAGCGGATCAAGGCGCGCTACCAGATTGACGAGCTGCCCGAGACTGAGATCGAGCTGCTGGAGATGATCGCCCGCCAGCGAGCGTTTATGCGCAAAGGGGGGCTGGCCGACCTGCACAAGGCGTCCGAGATCCTGATTAACGAGTTCCGCTCAGGCTTGCTTGGCCGCATCTCGCTGGAGACGCCGGAGATGGTGAGTGTCGAGATTGTCGAAGCCGCCGCAGAAGCCGAGCAAAAAGCCAAAGAGAAGGCCGAGCGGGAAGAGGAGCGTCAGGCCCGCGCCCGTCGCAAGTACGCCCGCAAGCGTCAGAAATAGTTATCCTCAGGCGTCCCGAGCTTGCCTGACTGCGAGCGAGCTTGTGTGACCGAGATGACGAAACACGAAGAGGCGACCCCAAGGGTCGCCTCTTCTGTTTTATCTGGTGAAATGCCGCCCACTCTGATGGCGTGTCCGCGCTATAAAGCCATGCCATCAACCAAAACGGTGGAGCGCCGCCTCAAACAGCGACATATGAAGCGGGATCAGCTGTTGCCAGTCGCGGCGATAGCCGCCACCGGGTACAGCGGCGACAGGCAACCCATGCTTGATTGCACAGTCAAATACCATGGCATCGCGCAGGCGAACCCCTTCATCGCTCAAGGAGAGATAACCAAGCTCGTCGGCATGATGCACATCGACGCCCGCCTGATAGAGGATGAGATCCGGCGAATAGAGCCGCAGTGCCAGCGAGAGTGCCTGTTGCAATGTGGTGAGATAGGCATCGTCCGTCATGCCACTTGGCAGCGGAAAGTCGAGGTGAGAGGTGGCTTTGTGATGGGGGAAGTTGTGCTCCCCATGGAGGGAGAGGGTGATGATATCGCGCCGTCCGGCGCACAGGGTCGCACTGCCATCTCCCTGATGCACATCGAGATCGACGATCAGCACCTGTTCACAACGCTTTTCGTCGAGGCAAGCCTGGGCGGCAATCACCAGATCGTTGAACAGACAAAAACCGCTGCCGTGATCCCGATGAGCGTGGTGGTAGCCGCCGGAGATCTGCAAGCCGCAGCCCTGTTCAAGTGCATAGCGGCTGGCGGCAATGGTAGCACCCACCGAGCGCAAGGTGCGCTCTATCAGCATGGATGACCAGGGAAAACCGATCTTGCGGATGGCGCGATCTTCCAGCTGGCCGCTCAGGGCCGCCGCGACATAATCGGCATCGTGAATGCGACAGATTTGCTCACAGGTTGCGGCCGGCGCTTCGCCAAGGGGGTAACCCTGCACCTGTAGGCGTTCAAACAGCCCTTGATACTTGGCCAGCGGGAAGCGATGGCGCTCGGGTAGCGTCAGGGAGGAGTAGAGGGGGTGATAGAAAATGCGCAACGACATGGTGCCATTCTCCCTGGCAAGGTGGCGCTTTCTATATATGAAATCAGCAGATGAATCCATATATGTACTCCCTATATATAGGGGAAGTGGCAGCGCATAAATCAAGACGCGTCGTGAGTGAGACCGCAGGATATGGAAAAGGGGAGCTTGGCTCCCCTTTCAGTCAATCACTCAGCCCGGCTTATTGCTGCTGGATAACCCAGATCTGGAAGGCTTTGCGGGTTTCCGCATCTGCCTTGTTGTACCAGTTTTGCAACTGGGTCAGGGCTTCCGGATTGCTTTGAGCCTTGCTGGGGGCAACCTGAACCGGTGCGCTGGCGGCAGCCATCACGGCAGCAGAGGAGACGGCGACGGTCTTGGGCTGGTTGAAGGCTTTGCCCATGTTGATCAGCTCTTGCTGATAGTCACGGGTCAGCTGGAAGCCCTCTACTTTCGGCATCACGAACTGTTCGCTGCTCACTTGCTGGCCACTGACTTTGTCTTTCAGCGCCACTTTCTGCTCTTTGACAAACTGCTTGGCTTCGGCTTCGTTGCGGGGCTTTTTATAGTCCAGCACCAGCTTTTGGTTGTCGGCGGCGGTGAAGTTCAGCACCAGCGGCTCGGCGGTCACCAGCTTGATTTCGTTACGGCTGGAGTAGTTGCCTTCAAAGGCGACGACCAACTGGTGTTTGCCGGCAGAGAGGGGGAAGGTGCTGGTTTTGTCGAGCAGCTTGGGGTTGATGGATTGACCATCGATCAGCTGGACGACATACGGGGTGGTCACTTCCAATTGGGCATCAGCAAGGGCGCTACCGGCCCACAACAGACCAGCCAGCGCCGGTACCAGAACAGTCAGTTTCATTTCATCTCCTTGAACAGTCAGGCGATTGCCCACTGAAAACAGGGGCTCATTTTTACAGGTTTGGCCTACTGCGGCAATGGCTCTTTCTGGTGGTCAACGTTCGCGCTGCTGTCAGTTTGTTTGTCAATAGCGACCGACTTATTTATTCGATCCGCCGTGTAAACGGGGGGAGGGCGTCGAGCAACCCCTTGCCATAACGCTTGGTCAGCAGACGGCGGTCGAGAATGGTGACCCGCCCCCGATCTGCCTCTTTGCGGATGAGGCGGCCACAGGCCTGGATAAGCTTGCGCGATGCCTCCGGTACCGTCAGTTGCAGGAAGGGGTTGCCGCCTCGTTGCTCCACCCACTCGGCAGTGGCCTCCTCGACCGGCGAGTTGGGCACCGCAAAGGGGAGCTTGGTGATGACCAGATTGGTAAGGTAGTGACCCGGCAGATCCAGCCCCTCCGAGAAGCTGCCGGTACCAAACAGGATGCTGGCCTGACCGCCATCGCATTTTTGTTTGTGCAGGGTGAGCAGGGCATTGCGGGAGGCTTCCCCCTGCACCAGCAGTGACAGTCCCTTGGCTCGCAAGCCAACAGCCACCTCATTCATCTGGCGGTAGGAGGAGAAGAGCACCAGACTCGCCTCCTTGCCCGCCAAAATGCGTGGCAGCACGCTGATGAGTTCGTTGGTAAAGGCCGGCGAGTTGGGTTCGTGCTCCATCTTGGGCAGATAGAGCTCGGCTTTCTGATAGTCGAAGGGTGAGCGCAGGCGCAGATAGCGGGTACCGTCGTGCTCCTTGAGCCCCACCTGATGGCGAAAATAACTAAAGGAAGATAGTGCTGTGAGGGTCGCGGAGACCAGTACGGCTCCCAGACATTTCGACCAGAGCCACTCCTCCAGCAAATAGCCTACCTCAATCGGTGAGGCGTGCAGCCAGATATCGCCGTCATCGCTCTTGGCCATCCAGCGGGCGAGCGGGGTTTTGCCGGTCGGAACATGGCGCCCCAGCATCTCCCACAGGGCGCAGAAACTCTCCAGCCGCTGCAGATGAAAACCGCTCTCGGCCAGCAGGGGCTCGGCCTCCTTGCGGCGGATCTCGCCATCTTTCAGCGCTTCACCGATGGCTCCTTGCATCCGATCCAGCGCCCGCAGCGCCTTCTTGCTCGACTCCTTGAGATTCTCCGCCAGCATGGGCAGGGGATCCGGCAATACCCCTTCGGCGAAGCGGTAGTGAGGTTCCGTGCCAAACAGCCGATCGTTGGCGCTGAGCCACTGCTCGACCGCCTTCAGGTCGGGCTGGATGGAGGCCAGTGCATCCTGCAGTTTGAGTTGGGGGTCGAGCAGGCTCTCCTTATTAAGCGTCCGCGCCAGCTTGCCTGCACTTTGTACCAGCTTCTCCAGCCAGCGACGCGAGCCTTTGACGCTGGCCGACGCCGCGCCGTGATCCCGGGCGATGGTGGGCAGGTGATGGGCCTCATCCAGCACATAGATGCACTCATCGGGGGGGGGGCAGAATGATGCCGCCGCCCATGGTGAGATCGGAGAGCAGTAGCGCATGGTTCACCACCAGCACATCGGCGCTCTCCATGTCGTTGCGGGCGCGATGAAAGGGGCAGTGCTGGTGATGGCTCAGCGCCTTGTTGCAGGTGTGGCGGTCGGCGGCGATGCGATCCCAGCAAGTGTCGGGAATGGGCTCCGGCCAGTTGTCCCGATCCCCGTCCCATTTGCCATTGGTGTAGGCCTGCCACAGGGCCTGGTAGCGAGCTTTGTCGCTGTCAGATGGTTTGGTTTTGCTCAGATTGCCAAAGTCGAGCTCGAAGTTGGCCATCTCGGCGCCACTGGCTGCCTGTTCCAGCAGATGTTCGCAGCAGTAACGCTGACGCCCCTTGACCAGCATAAAACGAAACGGCAGCTCGCTGTGGCGATGGTAAAAAGGGAGGTCTTTGTGGATCAGCTGCTCTTGCAGGGCCACGGTGGCGGTGGAGATCACCAGCTTCTTCTGGGTGAGCCGCGCCACCGGGATGGCGCCCTGCGCATAAGAGAGAGATTTGCCGATACCGGTTCCTGCTTCGGCCACCAGGATCCGGCGCTGTTTGTCGTACTCGCCGGTCAGGGTTTTTGCTATCTCGGCCACCAGAAAGTTCTGCTCTTTGCGCGGCACAAAACCGGGTAATCCATCCGAAATCTGGCGATAGGTTTGACGAATGGTGGCTTTAAGGCGAGTAGAGAGCATGAAGAGAAGGCCAATTAGGTGTTAATCGAAGGACAAGGATACCCGCAACCCCTTGGTGAGGTCGAGGCAACTGCCATTATCACGGCTGCTTTACGCTGATCAGACCACTTTGGTTGTTTATCAGGTAGTTAGCGTTATTTGCATGCAAAATAGACTATTTGAGTCCAAATAATCAGCAGGATTCATTGTAAACGTTT
>NZ_CAWNZT010000002.1:0-2895 GCF_963878965.1 Aeromonas sp. HMWF015
TATAAATTCCGCAGATTTTTTAGAAATTCTATAAATCCCAAGAGTGGTATTAAAATCGATTGTATCTCCGCTTGGGAGCTGCTCTGTTATTAATGCCATTATTCCTATTGGTGAAAAATGCCAAACCTCTTTATCCAGCTTTAACTTGGTCGCACTCTGCATCCACTCCAGCTTATCGATACGCTGCTTTTCATGATCAACCAGTAAATCAAAGTTTGGCAGGCCAATCTTGGTCATAAGCTTATCCAGCCATTGATAACTGCTGGCTGAAGACTTTTCATACCACTCGCTGAGATGTTTGACAATGAGCTTGTGCAACTGCTCACTGTTTTTCGGATTGCTCAAAGCGGCATGAATTTCGCCGCTGCTCAGCTTGCCATCCTTATTCTTATCAAAGCTTTTCACCAAATCAGTAAAAAGGGAAGGCGGCGCATCGGGATCCAGATAACCGTCGGAGCCACTACCATCGATCTTTTTAAAACCGATCTTCAACCAGTCATGCTGACTCAATAACTCAACTTGCTCTTTCTTGACATATTTATCTGATGAGACACAAATCCACTCCTGCTTGGCAGCATCCTTTTCCAGCTTGGGTGCTTCAACCAGCGCTTCCTTGCTTTTATCCTTGGTTGCCACCCACTTGGATTTGCCTGCCTCACTCTTCTTCTCATGGAGGATCAAATCGGCAGGCACTTTGGCATAGATTGCACCACCTTGCGTTCCCGCCTTGTTGGCCAGAACATCATCCAGACGGGGATCTTGAGTAAACACCTCAAGATGAACCTGATGCTTGCTCTGTTTGCCCCCAATCAGGGACCCCGGTGTTTCCACCAAGCCGAGATAGCCTATGGTTTCACCCGCAGCAATTACCACGGGAGATGGCAGCACATATAGCTCGTCGAGATGGGAAGGGGGAAGCCTTTTAGCTTTGATAAATTCATCTTCAACGCACACCCAGGCGAGACCACAATTCCCCTGAGCGTCACTCCCACTCGGCATGACATATTTGCATCTGGCCATCTTGCGCGCTTTATCACCAATCCAATGGAATTCGAGTTGGTGGGCATCATACTGCAACTTGGTGCCAGCTGGCAGTGAGACATTGCCACTGCCAGCCATCAAGCGACCACTTTTATCATCCAAGACAGGATCTGCACGCCCAGCCATATCCTTCAATAGCTCTGCATCTATCTGATCGAATAGCCAGGTTGGCACATTGGGCTTGATAAAGGTCACGGCATCCGGGCTATTGGCGATCCAGACTGAACTCCCTTCACTGACCAATAAGCCAGCCTTTTCAGCCTCTTTTATCTGGGCATTGGACAGCTTGCTCTTGATCTTTACCTTGATGAAATCATACTCCTTGTCCCCAACACTCCCCTTTTTCGGGGGAATGCTGCTATCCATCTCCAGTTCAGTATCCTTAGGCAAAGTGAAACGGGGCAAGGCAGCATCGGCACGCTGCTGCTCTGCATCAGGGTTCGAATGGGGGACGGAATTGCGAGCATTCCAACCCTTTTTCAATACCAGCTTTTCGGTACTTTGGTACTTATCCCAAGGCAAAAGGTGCATATAGAGCGAATAAAAGGTGAACTCGTTTTTAGCTTTTGTTTCTGCATTGATTTCACAATATTCGTGTTGGACCAGGCAGAAGCAGTTGGAATAACGCAGTGACTCTCCCTGAAATTCAGAGGTCAGATAATCCTTCATTATCCGAAAAGCCACGACTTTGCCGTCAGCAATGGCTCGGACAGGATATTTATCCTTGCACCAGGGGGCGCTCTGGTCGCTGATATGAATACCACCATGCCATTTGTTGTGATTGCCAAGGAGATAATGACCGGATTTTTCGCCATTAATAAGTGCAGTCAGCGCTTTGACATCCTTGAATTCTTCACCTTTGGCAGTGAGGATGGGAAATGCAAACTTCATGCTTTCTCCTTATTCAGAAAAGAGGTAGAACGCAGCGGGCTTCTCGTCTTTCAAGAGCGCCTCCATCACCTTCTCGGTAGGAATGGCCTTGACCAGTTCAACCAGTTCTGGGGCTTTGACCACCTCAACCCCTTTGGGAGTAACAGGAGCCTGACCCGCCCAGCCAGAGCCTGCTCCTGGGCTGCCGCCGGCATTGAGTTTGATGGCGGGGCCCACCAGCTTGATGCCGCTCGGGTCAACTTTCACAAAGCTGCCCCCCCCCTTGAGGGTGATCTCGGAGCCCGCCTCTAGCACCAGCTTGTCACCCACCTTGATATGCACCTCTTCACCCGCTTCCACCAACAGGGATTGACCCAGTTTCTGGTGCAGGGAGGTATCCACCGTCAGCGAATAGTCCGCCTTGATGTGGTCGCGTTTTTCACCTTCAACTGTCAGGTGGTCATTACCGAGGCTGGGCGGAGCGCCATCCTTGCCCGGCACCTTTCTGATGCGAGTGACCCGCTCGTTGTCGATATCCCGATGCTCGTCGTGCTTGATATGCCACGCCGCATCGTTCTCGATGAGAACATTCAGGTCTTTCTGACCGTGGATATAAATCTCTTCCTGCCCAGCCTGGTCTTCAAAACGAAGTTCGTTGAAGCCCTCACCCTTGTGGGTTTCGGTGCGCAGCACGGTGCGAGTCTTGTTGGCGGGCAGCTCATACGGCGGCCGGTTGGTGGCGTGGTAGGTGCGACCCGTCACGATAGGCTGGTCGGGGTCACCTTCGAGGAATGAGACGATGACCTCGTGGCCGATGCGCGGAATCGCCATCATGCCGTACTGGCCACCGGCCCAGCCTTGGGATACTCGTACCCAGCAGGAGCTCTGGTCGTTGGAGCTGCCGTAGCGGTCCCACGGGAACTGCAGCTTCACCCGGCCATGTTCGTCGCAGTAAATCTCCTCCCCTTCCGGGCCCACCACGAT
>NZ_CAWNZT010000003.1:0-1718 GCF_963878965.1 Aeromonas sp. HMWF015
GGGCTGACCACAGCCGCCGGTATCTGGGTCACCGCCGCCATCGGCATTGCCGCGGGTATGGGCCGAGAGTCCACCGCGGTGCTCGCCACCCTGATCGCGCTGTTTATTCTGACCATCGTGCCTTGGCTGCTGGGGATCAAAAAAGAGGGCCGTGAGTAATCCTCACTGGCCACCTCACTGACTGCGGCGCTCTGTAGGCCCCGGTCACCCAGTGGCCGGTCTGCTCGATGACCCGAAACCCATAGCCCTTATAACAGGGCGTAACAGAGATATTACCCAGCCATTCCTGTCACTTGGCGCCAGTCGTCGAGGATGCCTTATCTGTTTATTTATTGAACTCCCCTTGCCCACTCAAACCGCAGCCAACTTGGCTCAAGGCTGATCCTCGTCAAAAAACCTTTCAAAATCCGAGCGATAACTAACTTTTTACTCACTTTTATTGGTAGGTGTTTGATACCTTGCTCATCTGGCCCTCACAGCCCCAAAAGCAGCCGAGGTAAGCCCATGATTTACCCATTTTCAATCTGGTTAAAAGCAGTACTCGGGGAGCTGTAACCCCGTGCGGTAGCCATGTTGTTTTTTTGGAAGATGTTCAATTTCAGTCTGCTCTGGTGGCTTGCAGTCCACGTAGTCTAATTGTGAATTTCCGGTCAACAATCCCAAAATAAATACTCGTAACTGTTACCTGAACAAGCATAATACTCACGTTAACCCTCTAGATGGAATTTATGAACAAGCACCTTTTATCAAATAAATTTCAAATACATTACTACTTCGAGGATGGCTCTCACTCAATGGACGCGTTCGTGCGTAATCGATGTGAAGCCGAGATAATTGCGATCCTCATCGAGATCGCAAAGACACTTGACGAAAGTGTTTTAATTGAATGTGAAGCACATAGAGAGGGTGGATTACGAGATATATGGAAACTTGCAAATGCTAATGCTGGTGCTATTTCAATAATAATCAGCATTGCAGCTATGGTTGTACCACTGCTACCAAAGTCAGATTCTGAACTAGATAGGCTTCAAAAAGAAGATCTTCGTTTAAGCATTGAGGAAAGAAAACTACGAATTAAACTTCTTAAGGCTGAGGTAAAGTCAAATAATGTTAATCATGATACGCTCGCTAAAGCTGCAGAAGTAGTTAACGAAAACTATAAAGTAATTACTCGTCGTTCAAATTTTTATAAACACCTCAATAATTACCAAAAAGTATCCAAGGTTGGTTTGAATAGCCTTACAGCAGATGGCATAGAGAACGCTCCTGAATCAGAAGTAATTAGAAGCAAGTTTAAGCGTTTCATATTAAACTCTAATTCCTTACCAACAAAAACAATAGATGAAGCAGTTATAGAAATTGTTTCTCCAGTTTTAAAACAAGGAAACTATAAGTGGAAAGGTATTTTTAATGGCGAACCTATTAGTTTCATTATGAAAGATAACGTATTTAAACAAGATGTACTCAGTGAAAGAGTTAGCCTCCAACATGGTTCTGCCATCAAGTGTGCTTCAAATATATATAGCAAGTTAGATGAAATTGGAGAAATTACAATTACTGGGTATGCTGTAGAAACCGTAATAGAAAGCATAATTGGCTACAAAAATGTTGAAACATTGCAAGGTCGTGCATATCGACAAAAAAGAAACCTAGAAAACTCTCAAGGTGATTTATTTGAAAGTTAATAACAACACACATACATTTAATATATTCATACT
>NZ_CAWNZT010000004.1:0-29474 GCF_963878965.1 Aeromonas sp. HMWF015
TCCTGCTGGGCGCAGCCATGATCGTCTACATGCGCATCGCCTCCTGGCGCATCATCGCCGGCGTGATGATCGGTATGATCGCCACCTCCCTGCTGTTCAACGTCATCGGTTCCGATACCAACCCCATGTTCAACATGCCGTGGCACTGGCATCTGGTGCTGGGTGGCTTTGCCTTCGGTATGGCCTTCATGGCAACCGACCCGGTCTCCGCCGCCTTTACCAACAAGGGCAAGTGGTGGTACGGCGCCCTGATCGGCGTGATGGTCGTGCTGGTTCGCGTGGTCAACCCGGCGTTCCCGGAAGGCATGATGCTGGCCATTCTGTTTGCAAACCTGTTTGCTCCCCTGTTTGACCACTTCGTCGCTCAGGCAAACATCAAGCGGAGGATTGCTCGTGGCGTTTAATAAAGACTCAACCCTCGGCACCATCAGCGTGGTAACCGGCCTCTGCCTGGCCTGTTCCATCGTGGTATCCGTTGCTGCCGTTGGCCTGCGTTCTACCCAAGAGGAGAACAAGGCGCTGGACAAGCAGAGCAACATTCTCGCCGTAGCCGGCGTGGACATCAGCGATGTGGCCAAGCGCGATCTGGCCAAGCTGTATGGCGACAAGATCGAAGCCCGTCTGGTGGATCTTGCCACCGGTAACTTTGTTGACGGCGATGCCGACAACTTCGATACCAAGCAGGCGGCCAAAGATCCGGCGCAAAACATCCGTCTGGCTGCTGCCGACGACAAGGCTGGTCTGCGTCAGATCTCCAAGCTGGTTCCGGTGTTCTTCGCCAAGGATGCCGAAGGCAAGATCGACAACATCATCCTGCCCATCTACGGTCAGGGTCTGTGGTCGACCATGTATGCCTTCGTCGCAGTTGCCGCTGATGGCCAGACCATCAAGGGCATCACCTACTACGACCACGGTGAAACCCCGGGTCTGGGCGGTGAAATCGAGAATCCGGCCTGGCGTGAGCTGTTTGTCGGCAAGAAGCTGTTCGATCAGGATGGCATGCCGGCGCTGCGCGTCATCAAGGGTCACGCTCCGGCGGGCTCCGAGCACGAGATCGACGGTCTCTCCGGTGCCACTCTGACCGGTAACGGCGTACAGCATACCTTCGACTTCTGGATGGGTCCCAAGGGCTTCGGTCCTTTCCTGGCCAAGGTTCGTGCAGGAGAAATCAACAATGGCTGACAAGAGCGAAATGAAAAAGTTGCTGTTGACCCCTGTGCTGGGCAACAACCCCATCGCCTTGCAGGTGCTGGGTGTCTGTTCTGCACTCGCGGTTACCAGCCAGATGAAGACAGCGTTTGTAATGACCCTCGCGGTTATGGCGGTCACCGCCTTCTCAAACCTGTTCATCTCTCTGATCCGCAACCAGATCCCGAACAGCGTGCGGATCATTGCCCAGATGGCCATCATCGCTTCGCTGGTTATCGTGGTTGACCAGGTGCTCAAGGCTTATGCCTATGACATCTCCAAGCAGCTGTCGGTCTTCGTCGGCCTCATCATCACCAACTGTATCGTGATGGGTCGTGCCGAAGCCTACGCCATGAAGAGCGCGCCGCTCCCCTCCTTCCTGGATGGTATCGGCAACGGTCTGGGCTATGGCGCCATTCTGCTGAGCGTCGCTACCGTGCGTGAACTGCTGGGCTCCGGCACCTGGTTCGGCATCGAGCTGCTGCCGCTGGTGAACAACGGTGGCTGGTATGTACCCAACGGTCTGCTGCTGCTGCCGCCGAGTGCATTCTTCATCATTGGTCTGATCATCTGGGGCGTTCGCACCAAGGATCCCAAGCAGGTGGAGGCGAAGGATTAAGGTATGGAACACTATCTGAGTCTGTTGATTCGTTCGATTTTCATCGAAAACCTGGCACTCTCCTTCTTCTTGGGGATGTGTACCTTCCTGGCGGTGTCCAAGAAGGTAAAGACCTCCATGGGTCTTGGTATTGCCGTTATCGTGGTGCAAACCATCGCCGTACCGGTCAACAACCTGATCTACAACTACGTGCTGAAGGCAGGTGCCCTCTCCCCTGACCTGGATCTGAGCTTCCTGAGCTTCATCACCTTCATCGGGGTGATCGCGGCGCTGGTGCAGATCCTGGAGATGGCGCTGGACAAGTACTTCCCGGCTCTCTACAACGCCCTGGGTATCTTCCTGCCGCTCATCACCGTGAACTGCGCCATCTTCGGTGGCGTCTCCTTCATGGTGCAGCGTGACTACAACTTCATGGAGTCTGTGGTCTACGGCGTGGGTTCAGGTGCAGGCTGGATGCTGGCGATCGTTGCGCTGGCAGGTATCCGCGAGAAGATGAAGTACTCCGATGTTCCACAAGGCCTGCGTGGTCTGGGCATCACCTTCATCACTGCCGGCCTGATGGCGCTGGGCTTTATGTCCTTCTCTGGTATCTCCCTGTAATCGGCTTTCCTGCAATCAGAAAGGAACGATAGATGGAAATTATTTTGGGTGTGGTCATGTTTACCGTGATCCTGCTGGCACTGGTGGCAGTCATTCTGTTCGCCAAGTCCAAGCTGGTGACCGCGGGCGACGTGACAATCAGCATCAATGGTGACCCGGCCAAGGCTGTGACCAGCCCGGCCGGTGGCAAGCTGCTCGGCGTGCTGGCTGGCAGCGGTATCTTCGTCTCCTCCGCCTGTGGCGGCGGTGGCTCCTGCGGCCAGTGCAAGGTACGGGTGAAATCCGGTGGCGGCGACATTCTACCGACCGAACTGGATCACATCAGCAAGGGCGAAGCCCGTCACGGCGAGCGTCTGGCCTGTCAGGTTACCGTTCGCTCCGACATGGATATCGAACTGCCGGAAGAGATCTTCGGGGTGAAGAAGTGGGAATGTACTGTTATCTCCAACGATAACAAGGCCACCTTCATCAAGGAGCTCAAGCTGCAGATCCCCGATGGCGAGAGCGTGCCGTTCCGCGCCGGTGGTTATATCCAGATTGAAGCCCCGGCTCACCACGTGCACTACAAGAACTTCGATATTCCCGAGGAGTATCGCGGGGACTGGGATCGCTTCAAGATTTTTGAGCTGGAGTCCAAGGTCGATGAGCCGATCATCCGTGCCTACTCCATGGCCAACTATCCGGAAGAGTTCGGCATCATCATGCTGAACGTGCGTATCGCGACCCCGCCCCCGAGCAACTGGACTGCCCCTCCGGGACAGATGTCCTCCTATATCTTCAGCCTGAAGGCTGGCGACAAGGTGACTATCTCCGGTCCGTTCGGTGAGTTCTTCGCCAAAGACACCGATGCCGAAATGGTATTCATCGGTGGTGGTGCAGGTATGGCGCCGATGCGTTCCCATATCTTCGACCAGCTGCGTCGCCTGAAGTCCAAGCGCAAGATGAGCTTCTGGTACGGTGCCCGTTCCAAGCGCGAAATGTTCTATGTCGAAGACTTTGACATGCTCGCCGCCGAGAACGAGAACTTCACCTGGAACGTCGCCCTGTCTGATCCGCAACCGGAAGACAACTGGGACGGCTACACCGGCTTCATCCATAACGTGCTCTACGAGAACTATCTCAAGAACCACGAAGCACCGGAAGATTGCGAGTTCTACATGTGTGGACCTCCGGTGATGAACGCTGCCGTCATCAACATGCTCAAAGACTTGGGCGTTGAAGACGAAAACATCCTGTTGGATGACTTTGGTGGTTAATCCATGCACAGTGTTGTAAAGACCTGGCTAGCCTTCGGGCTAGCCTTTTTCTTGACTGGGTGCGGTCAGGAGACGGTCCAATCCAAACCGGAGATCCACATCACCGGTAGCACCATGGGCACTTACTACTCCATCAAGGTAGCGGACAGCGCCATCAGCGATCCGGCCAAGCTTCAAGCTGAGGTGGATGTGTTGCTGGAGCGGGTCAACGACCAGATGTCGACCTATCGCCCCGATTCCGAACTGTCACGCTTCAACCAGAGCCGTGACAACAAACCGGTAGTGGTCTCCCGCGATACCGCACGGGTCGTCACAGAGGCCATTCACATTGGCCGTGAGAGCCAGGGGGCGCTGGACGTCACCGTTGGCCCCTTGGTCAATCTGTGGGGCTTTGGCCCGGACAAGAAGCCGACCAAGATTCCTTCCGACGAGCTGATCACCCAGACTCGCCAGAAGACTGGTCTGGGCAACCTGCACGTCATCACCTCGGTGGATGCCGATACCCTGCAAAAAGATATTCCGGACCTCTACGTCGATCTCTCCGCCATCGCCAAGGGCTTTGGTGTGGACAAGGTAGCCGAGTATCTGGAGTCACTGGGTGCACGTAACTATCTGGTGGAGATTGGCGGCGAGCTGCGGATCAATGGCGTGAACGGCAAGGGTCACCCCTGGCGCGTGGCCATCGAGAAGCCCACCGCAGGCACCGGCACGGTGCAAGAGGTGATCGTGCCCGGTGACAACGGGGTGGCCACCTCCGGCGATTACCGCAACTACTATGAACTGGATGGTCAGCGCTTCTCCCACACCATAGATCCGCGCAGCGGCAAACCGATCCAGCACCGTCTGGTATCGGTCACCGTGATCCACCCCTCCTGCATGACCGCAGACGGGCTGGCCACCGTGTTTATGGTGATGGGGACCGAGAAGAGCCTGGCCTATGCCAACGAGCGCGGCCTGGCGATCTTCGTGATCACCAAGACGGACAACGGCTTTGAAGAGGCTTACTCCGATGCCTTCAAGCCCTATCTGGTCAAGAAGTAAGAGGTAGAGATGCAGATTTTTCTGATCACCTTCGGGGTATTCATGCTGGTGATAGCCGCCATGGCTATCGGTTACATCTTCCAGAAGAAGACCATCTCCGGCTCCTGTGGCGGTCTGGGTAGCGTCGGCATCGAGAAAGAGTGCGATTGCCCGGAACCCTGCGACAACCGCAAGAAGAAGATGGCCAAGGAAGAGGCCCGTCGCAAGATGCTGGAAGAGAACCGCATCATCTGATGACTCTGGTTTTTCGGTAAACAAAAGCGCGCCATCGGCGCGCTTTTTACTGGCCGTTATCTTGCGTTAACGGTCAGGGCTGACGTTCGATATAGAGGATCACTTCGCCAAGATGGATACCGAACTTGCTGATCTCGGCACGATTGATTAGACGCTCTTCGTCCAGCAGGTACATCCAGTCATCGAAGCTCACCCGCACCACCTCGCCATCCGGTAGCGCCAGATCGAGCTGATAACGCCAGTTGAGGGCGAACCCTTGGCTTTTACCCACCGCCTCTCCCACCACATCGGAAGCAGTACCTCGCCAGTGACCGTCAACCCCCTTGCTCAGATACCAGGTACGGGTCTGCTGGCGGCCATCGTCAAAGTAGAACTGCTCGAACAGCTCTCCCTTGCCATCCTTCCAACGACCCACCATCTCGACCCGAAAGCGACTGGTCACTTCGCCGCTGCGGTCGGTTACCAAGCCGTGAGCCACTAATTTACCGTTGAAGAAACGGGCGAGATCCCAGTTTGGCCCCTGCCCCCGATAGTCATCGAGACTGGCACCACAGCCACTCAGCAGCAAAAAAGGGAGCAACAGCAACCAGCGGTATGCACGATAGAAGGACATCAAAGACTCCATGTTCAGGGTTGGCCACGCAGGCGGCGGGTAAGGGCGGGATCGCGACTATTGTCAGCCAGCCAGATGGCGAGAAAAGCGGCCGAGAATTGCGGATCGGCCAGGGTGCCGAGGGGTTTTTCCTGCCACCAGAAGTGGCCTGCACCGCCCTTGTCGACATAGAAGGTAAGCTTGTCGCCTGCCTGCACATCTGGCCAGAGTGCAGCGAGCTGGCCAAGCCAGCGCTGACGCTCGGCGTCAGAGCCAAGACCGAGCCGCTGCCACTCGGCGGCAGTGGCGCTCAGCAGATCTTCCCGCTCGATGGACCTGGCATAGATTAGGGTCAGGGCCTGCGGATAGTGACCGGGCTGATAGCGCCCGCTCGCACTGTAGAGAGTGGCATCGTATAGCTTGAACCAGAGCCAGTTCATCTCCCCCTGCCCGACCGGGCGCAGCTGCTGCCAGGGGGCGGCAGAAGCCTGCACTGCGGTTGCAGCCAAGAGCGTAAACGCCAGCAGCAGCGGGTTAATTCCACCCCATATGCCAGTGGTTGGGGTCTTCCAGTTCATGCCAGTCCATCTCCTGTTCCTGCAGGGTATTGATATCCTGCATCACCACCTGCAGCAGCTGCCCCTGCGCATCCCGCTGGCAGGCAACCACCAGATAGAAGCGATCAGTGAGCTCATGCTGGCTCTCTTTGGTCCATTTGGAAAAAAGCAACGAGTCGGTCGAAAAGGTGTTTGTCATGACTCACCCTCCAGCTTGACCATTACCCACAGGAGTACGGGTAACCACCACATCCAGATCACTGCCAGCAGCGCCGTGCTGCTCCAGATGCCCCAAGGTAAGTGTACTGCCCCCATGGCGGCCCCCGCCACATAGGAGGAGGCACCGCCAAACACGCCAAACAGCGCCTGCTGCCAGCGAGGCAAGCGCAGCAGCCAGCGCATACCGTGGGCAAGCGTCAGGGCAAAACCGAGCCAGAGCAACACCAGCCAGAGGGGAAAACCGGACGGGAAATGGAACAGGCCGAGCTGCCAGAGCAGGGCATCCAGCAGACAACCGGCCACCGCGATGGGAAGCAGCCGCCAGTCACGCTGGCGGCTGGGTGAGAAGAGAAAGTGCAGCAGCAACATTGCCAGCAGCGGGCCCGGCTGCTGCCACTTCACCGCCAGCAACCAGTAGAGGTTGAACCCCAGCAGGTGAGCCCACTGCCACATGGTCAGTGACCGCTTACTGGCACATCACCCGTCCAGCCAGCGGGCCCCGGCTTGGCGGCCTCCAGCTGCACCAGACTGATGGTGCGCTCCCAGAATCCCCCCTCGCAATAGGCGAAGTAGAAGTGCCACAACCGGATGAAATCCTGGCTGTAACCGAGCTTGGGCAGCTCGGGCGCCAGCGCCAGAAAGCGATCGCACCAGTGAGCCAGGGTGCGGGCATAGTGGTGACCGTGATCGTGCAACCGCACCAGTTGCATGTCGGTCTCCCGCGCCAGCAACCCCGCCATCTGGGAGACGCTCGGCAGGCAGCCGCCGGGGAAGATGTAGCGCTGGATGAAATCGACCCCGCGCAGATACTGGGCATGGCGCTGATCGGCGATGGTGATGGCCTGAATGAGCAGACGGCCACCGGGCTTGAGCAGCCGTGACAGCTGGCGGAAATAGTCGGGCAGGAAGGCGTGGCCCACCGCCTCGATCATCTCGATGGAGACCAGCTTGTCATAGGTGCCTTCCAGCTTGCGGTAATCCTCCAGCAGCAAGGTGATGCGATCCCCCAGCCCCTCCCGCGCAATCCACTCTTTGGCATAGTCATGCTGGGCTCGGGAGATGGTGGTGGTCGTCACCCGGCAGCCGTAGTGGCGCGCGGCATAGACAGCGAGGCCACCCCAGCCGGTGCCGATCTCCAGCAGATGATCGTCAGGGCCCAGCTCCAGCCGCTCGCAGATGGTGCGCAACTTGGCTTGCTGCCCCTCTTCCAGAGTGGCGTCGGCGCTCGGATAGATGGCGCTCGAGTACTGCATATGGCTGTCGAGAAACCCCTGATAGAGGGTATTGCCGAGATCGTAGTGGGCGGCGATGTTAGAGCGCGAACCGGTCAGGGTATTGCGGTTGAGCCAGTGGCGCACCTTGTTGAACGGGAAGCTGAGCCAGCCGAGGCGCCGCTCGAGGGAGTCAAGCAGGGTCAGGTTGCGGGCCAGCAGCCGCACCAGCGCCACCGGATCCGGGCTGGTCCAGAGCCCCTCCACCCAGGTTTCTCCGGCGGCAATGCTGCCCCCCAGCAACAGGCGACGATAGAAGGCAGGATCCTGCACCACCAGTTCGGCATGCAGATCGGTACCCGCGACGCCAAAGCTGTGGCGCTCACCGCCATCCCGCAGCAGCAGTTGGCCATGTTCGAGGCGACCCAGCAGATTGAGCAGCAGTTGTCTTGCCCCCTTGTCGATGAAAGAGGCAGAGAGGGTTGATTGAGCAAGTTCCATTAGCGGCTCTCCGGATGGGTAAATATCGGGGTTCGTTTGATAAATAGACGCAGGGCCTGCCAGTAGATCCCGAGCAGCACCTTCATGGTCATCCATGGCCAGCGGGCCAGCAGAGCCACCAGCCCCTTGCGCGACAGCGGTTCGCGAGTGAGCGCCAGGGTTGCGTCAAACAGCTTGGCTTCACCGGATACGGGATGACTCTCGATATGGATCAGAGTCTCCTGCGCAGGCGGCCTGATCCGCCAGTGATAACGCATCGCCAGCCCCATAAAGGGGGAGACGTGAAAATCCTTGTCATGGGGTGCCAGCGCCGCCAGATCCAGCAGGTAGTAGTGACGCTCGTTCCAGGGAGTGTTCGACACCTCTGCCAGCAGATAGCGCGCCTCGCCCTGCCGGTAGCAGAAGTAGAAGTTGACCGGGCTGAAGTAGAACCCCAGACAGCGCACGTTGCCGAGCAGCAGTACCCGCCCCTCCGGCTCGGCATCGCCACCCAGCTCGCTCACCTTCTGCCACACCGCCTGCTTGAGGCTTCCCTCACTCCCCTTGAGATAGTCATGGCGGTGAAACGAAAGCAGTCCCGAGCGCTCCACACCGAACCAGCGCCCCTGATCGAGCTGCGGCAGCTCGTCGAGATCCAGTCCCAGCATAAAGAGGCTGTAGGAGAAGGCGTGAGCCCGCGGTGCAAAACGGCGGTGGCGCACCGAGCCCTGCCAGATGGCGCTGGTCACGCCAGCCAGTTCGTCTGTACGCTCATGTTCGGTGGCCACGGTGGCGCCGTTCATAGCTCGGCTCCGAAGCGCCTGGCGACATCCAGCGCGCTGCGCACCCCATCCTCATGGAAGCCGTTGTACCAGTAGGCACCACAGAAGTGGGTGTGCTGCTGGCCGCAGATCTCCGCGCGCCGCTGCTGGGCGGCGATGGAGGCCTGATTGAACACCGGATGGTGATAGACGAAGCGGCGCAACACCTTGCTCTCATCCACCTTGCCCTTGGGGTTGAGACTGACGCAGAAGGGCTCCGGCGAGTTCACCCCCTGCAGGATGTTCATGTTGTAGCTCACCAGCGGCCGCGCCTCGTCGTTGCCATCTAGCTGATAGTTCCAGCTGGCCCATGCCTTGCGGCGGGTGGGCAGGCAGCGAGCATCGGTATGGAGCCAGACATCGTTGGCCTGATAGGGCATGTCGCCGAGGATGTCCTGCTCCCGCTCGCCGGGATCCGCCAGCAGCGCCAACGCCTGATCGCTATGGCAGGCGAAGATCACCTCGTCAAACCGCTCCTCACCGTAACTGCTCTGGATCACCACTCCGTCCGCGTCCCGCCGTACGCTCTGCACCGGACAGGCGAGGCGGATCTGCGACTGCCAACCCGCGGTAAGGGGGCCGATATATTCCCGCGAGCCGCCCGGAATCACGTACCACTGGGGGCGATTGGCCACATCCAGCAGGCCATGGTTGGCAAAAAAGCGCAGGAAGAAGCCAAGGGGAAAGGCGCGCATATCGGCCAGGGTCGATGACCAGATCGCCGCTCCCATCGGCAAGATGTAGTGGCGGGCGAAGTAGTCGCTAAACTCCCCCGCCAGCAGAAAGTCTCCCAGCGTCAACTCGGGGCCAGCACCCTGATGTTGACCATCTGCCAACCAGGCCCGTGCCTCCCGGTTGAAGCGCAAAATCTCGCCAACAAAACCGTAGAAACGGGGGCTCAACAGATTGCTGCGCTGGGCAAACAGGGTGTCGAGGTTGTGGCCGTTATACTCCAGCCCCTCCGGGCTCTTCACCGAGAAGCTCATCTCGGCCGGTTGGCGCGCCATGCCGATCCGCGCCAGCAACTTCAAGAAGTTGGGGTAGGTGCGATCGTTGAAGACGATAAAGCCGGTGTCGATGGCATAGCTGCGGCCAGCCTGATTCACATCGACGGTCGCAGTATGGCCGCCCAGAGTCGGCGCCGCCTCGAACAGGGTTATGTCATGGAGTTTGTGGAGCAGAAAACCGGCGGTGAGCCCCGAGATCCCTGAACCGACGATGGCGATCTTTTTCTTCATGAATGGCTTCCTTTCGATACGAGTGCGCGGCCAAGGCGCAGCCAGAGCCCCACCGGCAGCGCACCAAGCAGGCGCAGCAACCAGATGAAACGGCGGGGAAAGTGGATCTGGTGACGACCAGCGGTCAGCCCGTCCATGATGGCGCGGGAGGCCTCTTCCACCGTCACCAGACAGGGCATGGGAAAATCATTTTTGGCGGTGAGCGGCGTCTGGACAAAGCCGGGGCGGATCAGGGTCACCCCAATCCCTTTGCTGGCCAAATCGAGGCGCAAGGTATCCGCCAGATAGTCGAGGGCCGCCTTGGAGGCACCATAGGCCTCAGCTCGCGGCAGCGGCAGCCAGCTCACCGACGAGCTAACGATGGCCAGCCGTGACCCAGCCCCGAGCAACGGCAAGAAGGCGGCCAGCGCATGGCCGGTGGCGGTCAGATTGGTGTCGATGACACGGGCAAACAGCTCGCTGTCAAACCCCTCCGCCACATCCATGTACTCGCAGTTACCTGCGTTGAGGATCAGCAGATCGAGGAATGGCAGCGTAGCAGCCACCCCGTTCATAGCGGCCAGATCACGGGCATCGAACTGCAGCGGCGTGACACCGTGCAGCCCCAGCGCCTGCAGCCGTTCACCATCGCGGCCACAACCCCACACCTGCCAGCCTGCCCGCCGGTAATCCAGCGCCAGTTGACGACCTATGCCAGAGGTCGCGCCTGTAATAAGCACTCGGCCGCTCATGCGCCAAGCCTCATCTTGATGGTGCGCACCACGGGCCCAAGCAGCGGCAACTGCTCGTAGAGCATGGCGCCCAGGTCAAAATAGTCCCTGTGCTGGCACACCTTGCCCGCCTCGTCGAATTCGAGGCGGGTGGCCCCCTCCACCGTCACCGGATCACCACCACACAATCTGGGGTGAGAGAAGGTCATGGTCCAGCCGAGCCAGGCCTGCGGCCCCTGCTGCTGCTGACTGGTGATGACGAAACGGCAGTAGGCGAGGCGCTGATAGAGGGCGGCAAAATAGTCGCCAAGGGCCGCCAGCCCCTCGATACGGTGGGCCGGATCGGTAAAGACCACCTGTTCGGCATAGACCTCGGGCAAGCGGTGCAACTGCTGTTTGTCCAGTTGCTGATAGAGGCCAATAAAGCGGGCCAGCGGCTCGTTCATCCTATTTCTCCAGAGCGCGAAACATCTCGATGGCTCTCACCCGGGCAACGGCGTGATCCACCATGGGAGCCGGATAATCCTGCCGCCCCTTGAGCCGCAGCCAGTCGTGGGGCTGATGCACATAAGCGGCGGGAATATCGGCCAGTTCAGTTACCCAGGTACGGATAAACTCCCCTTGTGGATCAAATCGTTGCCCCTGAGTGGTGGGGTTGAAGACCCGAAAATAGGGCGCCGCATCAGCGCCGGTACCCGCTGCCCACTGCCAGCCGCCGTTGTTGGCCGCCAGATCGCCATCGATGAGCCGACTCATGAAGTAATCCTCCCCGAGCCGCCAGTGGATATGGAGATCCTTGGTGAGAAAGCTCGCCACTATCATTCTCAACCGGTTGTGCATCCAGCCGGTGGCGTTGAGGCAGCGCATCGCCGCATCGACGATGGGGTAGCCGGTTCGTCCCTCGCACCAGGCGGCGAAGGCATCCGGATCCCAGCTCCACGGCAAGGCCGCCGCCTCGGGCTTGAAGGGGCGATTCATGGAGAGGGTCGGGATCAGCACCAGCAGGTGGCGATAGAACTCGCGCCAGATGAGCTCATTGAGCCAGACAAAGCCGGGCTGGGCATTCGACTGGGGCCGATAGCCGAGCCGCTGCTGGAGCGCCGCCACACACTGACGGGGGCTGATGATGCCCGCCGCCAGATAGGGGGAGAGCACGGAGGTGCCTGCGATGGCAGGAAAATCCCGGGTCTCGCCATAGTCGAGCACCGCCTGCTCCAGAAAAATGTTCAAACGACGCAGAGCTTCCGCCTCCCCCACCGGCCAGCGTGGATCAGGCGTCAGCTCGCCGAGCGCCTCATCAACCCACGCCCGCTCGGCCAGCGGCTGCCACGGCAGTGGCTCGCCCCGTGGCGCAGGAGCGCGATGAATGACAAACCCCTCCTCGTCAAGGGCCTTGAGCCAGGCTCGGCTGAAGGGGGTGAACACCTTGAACATCTCACCCGAGCCGGTCAGTACCCGCCCCGGCGGCAATACGCAGCAGCCGTTGAACCAGTGACAACTCACCGCCTGCTCTGCCAGCGAGGCGCTGACGGCGTGATCGCGGCGCTGCTCATCGAGCTCGATAGCCTGATTGGCGTAGAGCTGGGTCACCCCCAGCTCGCGGCAGAGGTCTGCCAGCGCAGCGGGCACCTCGGCAAAGGTCTCCACTCGCAGCAGATGGAGCGGGATGCCGAGCACCGCCAGCTCGCGGCCCAATTCATCCACCTGCGCCAACATAAAGCGCTGACGAATCGGGGCCATTTTGTGCTGCCGCCACTGGGTAGGAGAGACGATAAAGAGCGCGGCCACCGGTTCATCACCGGCGCAGGCATGCCGCAGCGCCGGGTTGTCGGCAAGGCGCAGATCGTTGCGAAACCAGACCAGTTTCATGATTTTTTCCTCCCACGTCCGCTGGCACCACCCGCAGCAGGTGCGTCCACCATCAGCTCGGCAAGACTCGCCTGCCAGCCATGGGCTTTAAGCCACTCATCATCGTAGAGGCGCCCCAGCTCGCCAAACAGGCGCGTACCGGCGGGCCACCCGGCGGCCAGATCCTGTTTGCCAAGACCGGCTCCCAGCAATACCAGCCAGGGGGTAACGGCACGTCCTTCCAGCAGGCTGGCATGGCGAGGTTCGACCGCCCCCAGCAGTTGCACCTCATAGCCCTGACCGATCAGCTCGTAGGCGGCCCAGACCAGATCGAGGGGGCCGACCTGTCCCCAGCTCGCCAGCGTGATCGGCACGCCCTTCTCCTGCTCGATCAGGTGGCGGGCGAAGCTGGTATGGAGCCAGCCCAGCCACACCTGTTGCAACAGCTCGCCATCGGGCCGCTCGCGCCACAGCCCGAGCAGTCGCTCCGCCAGCGGTTGCAGTACCCGGCTACGCACCAGCTCGAACGGATAGCTTGCCAACAGGTCGTTGAGCTCGGCCTCCGCCTTGCGCTGATTGAAGGCGAGCAGCGCCTGACTGAACTGCTCCAGGGTCTGCTGCCAGTGATCGCTCACTGGCGCGGAATGGGGTTCGCTCAAGAGCCCTTTCACCTGCCCGATACTCACCCCCCGCTCCAGCCAGCTCAGGATCTCGCCGATCTGGCGGATATCCTGTTCGCTGTAGAGGCGGTGGCCCTTTTCGGTGCGAGCCGGTTGTACCAACCCGTAGCGGCGCTGCCAGGCGCGCAGGGTCACGGCATTGACGCCGGTAAGACGAGAGACCTCGCGAATGGGGTAGATCCCCTCATCAGCCAGAGGAGCAACTTCTTGCGATAAATCAGACATGACAACGTCCATCAAACAGAAGGGTAAAGCGCCCCGGCGCAAGCCATGCGCCGAGGCAACAGAACGGATTCAGAGCCCGTAACGCAATTTGAGCGTATCGGGGTGCGGATTGAGATAAACCTGCTCGGCGAGATAGGGATTGGGGTACTCGCGCAGGTAGTGACGGATCAGGGTGAGCGGCACCAGCAAGGGGAAGATACCGGTGCGGTACTTGTCGATGGTATCGGCAAGCTCCTGCTTCTGGGCCGGGGTCAGCACCCGCTTGAAGTAGCCCTGCAGGTGCATCAGCACATTGGTGTGGCTGCGACGGTTGGCCCGCAGAGTCAGCGCCGTCATCAATCCCTTGATGTAGTTGTCGGCCACCTCCTGCAAGTTGGTGGACTTGCCCAGATTGCCGAGCAGCTTGCCGAGCGCCCTGTAGTGGGTGGTGGCATGGGAGAGCACCAGATACTTGTAGCGGGAGTGGAAGCGGATTAGCGCAGAGGCGGTGATACCACGCGCACAGAGCTGCTGCCAGTCGTGGTAGGCGAAGACCCTCAGCACGAAGTTCTCCCGCAGGATGGGATCACAGAGCCGACCATCCTCTTCCACCGGCAGCAGGGGGTTGGCCTCCATCAACGCCTTGGCAAAGAGGCCGATCCCCTCCTTGGCGCTCCCCTCGTTGTTGGCGCCATAGACCTTGACCCGCTCCATGCCACAGCTGGGTGATTTGGCACAGAGGATATAGCCGGAGATAAAGTCGAGCTGGCGCGCTTTCTGCTCGCTGAAGGCAATCAGCTTTTCGGTGACATCGAAGCTGCCGTTGCTCGCCTCGGCGCGGATCTCGCCGTTGCGCTTGACCAGCCGGATGGCGGCGCGAGGCGCCCCTAGACCAATGGCCATCTCGGGACAGACGGGGTGATAGTCAAAGTGAGCGCCAAGATCCCGTTCGCAGAAGCTGGAGCGCTTGTGGCCCCCATCGAAACGTACCTCTTGTCCCAGCAGGCAGGCACTGATACCGACTTTAATCTTGTACATGATGACGCTCCTTGTATAAGCATTGATTCAGTTATAGCAGTTATACAAAAAAATGAAAGTTGTATAACTATTTGCGACTGATACGACACAAGGAGAAAAAAGGGATCACCGGAAAAAGAAAAAACCCATGGCGAACGCCATGGGTAAAAATCAAGACACTACGGACTACGGGAAGGAGGATTAGAAGCTGTACTTCACACCCAGGCTGGAGATGGAACCTTTTTGCAGATCCCAGTTGCGATAGGTGTAATCGGCAGTCAGCGCCCAATTCTGGTTGAGCTTGTAGGCACCGCCCACCTTGAAGTCGTGCATATCGTCGGTCATGTTGGCGTAGCGGTAGGCAGTGGAGAGCTCGACATTGCCGATGTCGTAGCGCAGACCCACTTCACCGTACATGCTACCGCTATCTTTGCGAGCAACAGCATCCCACCCTTTGTTAGCGATATCGCTGGCAAGTTCACGCTCCAGCATGTAGCCGGTCAAACCGGTTTCACCGTAGAGGTTCAGACCCGTGCTCAGCGGGGTAAATACACCGACACCGATGCTGGAGATCGACATGCTGTCGTTGCCGTTGCTGCGAGAGGTGTATTCAGTGCTGCCGCGACCATAGAAATTGGAGCCGAAGCTCTTGGAGAGATCCAGGCTCAGACCGCCAAAATCACGGGTTCCTTTGCTGTCATTGCTGAAGGTACCGCTGAGATAGTCGGATTTGGTGTGCGCCCAGGTGGCGGAACCCTTGGCGTAGCTGAAGGCATCCTGCGCCATGACGGAAGTAGAGGCAAACCCGGCCAGAACCAGAAGAGAGACAGTTGCTTTTTTCATGATGATAACTCCATGTGATTGGGCCCGTTGCTAGCGAGCTGGTATGGAGTCATTGTGCGGTCAGGTTCCCGGCTTGCCGAGCTGCAAGCTGTTGCAGAACCATGTCAGATGTAAGCAGATATTGCAGGGGGTGTCAGCGGCAACAAGTTGCCGGCCCAAGCAGTGTGCATGGGCCGGAACAACGCCAAATCAGCGGAAGACCACCTCGTCAATTTCGACCCGCACCAGCGGCTGACCAGTCAATCCGGCAGGACGGGGGATCTCGAGGCCCAGCGACGGACGGGCTTGCCCCTTGCGCAGATAGGTTTCCGGCAGGCGGTTCTCGGCAACCCAGAAGCGGGCCTCCTGACGGCTCAGCTGCACCCCGTCAGCACTGAACAGGGTCACCATGCCATGCACCCCGACTACATTGCGGGTGCCGGTATTGCTCACCATAAAGGTCAGCACCAGCGGGTCAGATCCCTCGATCTTGTCCAGCTTGACCACCACACCGTCACGCGCCATCTGGGCAAGCAGTTCCGGATTGGCCTTGGCCTGATCGGTCAGCACCGGAGCTGCGACGGCCACCACAGCCCCTGCCTTCCCATCAGCAGCCACGCCCTGTAAGGGCTCGGCCGGTTTGACCACCAGATACTCCCAGGTGAAGTCGTCGTTGAGCTGAACCTGCCGGCCATCGGGCAGCGTCACCTGAGAAAGAGGGGCAGCCTGCACCAATACGGGGGAGAGGCACAGGGCAATCAGCAGACGGGAGAAGGGTTTCATAGGGCGAAGCTCGGTAACGGGTGAAAGGGCGACAGTATAAACAGTCCCGTCGACCCTTGCCTATGACAGCACTCACGTTCTGGCACCCGCATCGCTTGCCAGCAGGCTAGATGGCGAGATCGTGCCGCTCTTTCTGTGCCATATCCAGGGTCACCAGATCGAACTTGCTCCCCTTGAGGGCAGACAAAATATCCGATTGCATATCAAAGGCCTGCGCACGCTGATGTTCGGGCAGACGCACCCGGGCCAGGGTGGTGGAGCAGTCACACAGGGTATGGAAAAAGACCTGTGCTTCGTCCAGCCCCATGTCGGCCAGCATCTGCTCGGCCTGATCGACCATTCGCAGATAACGCTGCTCAAGCTGCCGTGGATTGGTGAAGCGATTGCTGAGGCAACCGTTGCTCCCCTTGCCCCAGCGACCGAGCTGACGCTTGTTGAAGCCGTAACGATAATCGCGACGCATCAATCCGTTTTCGGCAAAAAACCAGATTGAGTTGGCAGGCAGAGACCCGAACTGGGCAAGATAATCATCACGCTCCTCCACCGCTGCCGGAACCAGCAACGGCAGATGAGTCCATTCCGGACGAGTCTGCACATACTCACCAATGCGGCGAACCGGGTCGATCAGCCCTTCAATATTTGGCAGGCGATCGCAAAAGACGATCTCGTCACTCTTGATGACCCAGTGATCGATACCATAACGCTGGCAATAACGGCGGGCACGGGCCACTTCGCTGCGACTGCGGGTCGGATTATCGAGGGTAATTGCGTGGATTTTCACACCGGCAGCGCGGCACAGCTCGATGCTGTAGCAGGATTCCAACCGTCCCGAAAAAGAGACAACCAGCTCGTCAAAACTTGCCAGTCGCTCAATCAGCAGCTGTTCCCTGGCTTGAAAAGAGTGATCATATCCCTGATTCAGTACAACTACATTGGCACCCATTAAACAGCTCCGGATGATGAACAGGTGCAGTATTGTGCGGCAAACAAACTGAATAGACCCTTAAAGAGTCTGGTTAAAATTAAAACTTGATGATTATTTCCTGTGATTCTGCTGCTAAATCTTCATTTTGGGCGTCATAAATTCGTAATCTTGCTTGGTGAACCCGATGGGCTCGCAAGAAACCCTGCGCCTGATCCAGCGAGGTGAAGGTCAGGCGCCCTCCCTCGCTGTCGGTCAGGCAGAGGCACTCCCCTTCCGCTTCGATACATAGTTGATAACCGCTGCCATCCTTGCAGGCGATCAGCAGGCTCGACTCAGGATAGTGACTGAGCCAATTGCGAAACCGGCCATGCTCCATAACGCTCCCAAAGGGGCATTACCCCTTGCCGGTGGCAGGCAAACAGCCCAGCTCAACCAGCTGCTGGCGGCAACTCGCCGCGTCGGTGAAGACCATGCCCCTGATGCCAAGGGCCTCTGCCGCCGCTACGTTGGCGGGGCTGTCATCAATGAAGATGCACTCTGCCGGTTTGAGATCGAACGACACCAGCAGGTAGCGATAGATATCCGGCTCCGGCTTCATCATCCGCACCCGCGCCGAGACCACCTTGCCGCTGAAAAAGCGCCAGAAATCCTGATGCAGCTCCAGCCAGTCGATGCTGGCGTGCCCCATGTTGGAGAGGGCATAGAGCGAATGGCCCGCTCCGTGCAGCTCGGCCATCAAGGTTAGCATAGCGGGATCTGGCAACAGCGACGGAGGCACCGCCTGCAAAATCGCCAGGTTTTCTGCGGCGCTCAGGCCGGTTCTGCGCTCTGCCTGACGAGCCATGGTGTGCAGTGACATGGTGCCTCTGTCCACCTCCAGCCAGTCCTGATGATTAAACAGCCGCTCCGCCAGCTGTTCGGCCTCTTCCGGGCCACGCACCGAGCTCACTATGCCGACCGGATCCCAGCTCACCACCACCCGTCCCAAATCGAAAATAATCGCCATCACAACCTCCTGCAGCGCTGAATCGCGGGCAAACATTAAGCTTCATATAAAGCCGTTCATACGCCTGCCACTTGACCGGATACCCTGCCCCCATCTCGCGGTGCGGGCAAGTTTTACTTGCATCGCAGCGGCAAATCCCTTAATGGTTATGACGTTACTTCAAGGACACACTTATGCACGCACCATTCTTCTTTGCTTTCTCGTTTATCCGGCCCGCTTGAGGGAAGGCCTGTCGTCGTGTGAACAGAAAGCAAAGACGAATCAAGCCTCCCCTCGCGGAGGCTTTTTTTTGCATCAATATCAATCGATTAATTGGATAGGGAACCATCATGGCAACGCTCGACGAGATCAGACAAGACATCACCCGGTTGGATCAGGAGCTGCTTGCCCTGCTGGCAAAACGCAAGACCCTCAGCATCGAGGTAGCCCGAGCCAAGCAAGCCAACCCGCGCCCCATCCGTGACCACCAGCGGGAGCAGGAGCTGCTGGTCGCCCTGATCCAGCAAGGACGCGTGCTGGGGCTGGATGCCCAGTACATCACCCGCATCTACCACACCATCATCGAGGACTCGGTGCTCTCCCAGCAGGCCTATCTGCAGAGCCTGCTCAATCCGGAGCAGCAGGAGCCGATGACCAGCGTCGCCTATCTGGGACCGCGCGGTTCCTACTCCAGCCTGGCCGCCCGCAAATATCTGGCGCGCTACAAGGATCAGGTGATCGAAGTAAACTGCCAGAACTTCCGTGAAGTACTGGATGCGGTGGAGTCGGGTCGCGCCGCCTTTGGCGTGCTGCCCATCGAGAACACCAGCTCGGGCTCTATCAACGAAGTCTATGACGTGATGCAGCACACCAGCCTCTCCATCGTTGGCGAGCTCACCTACCCCATCGAGCACTGCATCCTCACCGCCGTGCCGACCGAGCTGAGTCGCATCAAGACCTTCTATGCCCACCCGCAGGTGTTCCAGCAGTGCTCCCACTACCTGAGCAAGCTGGAAGGGGCGCGCCACGAGATCTGCGACTCCTCCTCCAGCGCCATGATGAAGGTGAAAGAGCTGGCCAGCCCGGAAGCGGCGGCCATCGGCAGCGCCGCCGGCGGCGAGCTCTATGGCCTGGACGTACTGGCCGAGCATCTTGCCAACCAGAAAGAGAACTACAGCCGCTTTATCGTGGTGGCACGCAAGCCCATCGACGTGGCGCCGCAGATCCCGGCCAAGACCACCCTCATCATGTCCACCTCCCATAAACCGGGTTCGCTGGTGGAGGCGCTGCTGGTGCTACGCAGCCACGAGATCAACATGACCAAGCTGGAATCCCGTCCGGTGCAGGGCAACCCGTGGGAAGAGATGTTCTATCTCGATGTATCGGCCAACCTGCAGACCCCTGCGATGCAGGCCGCACTGGTGGAGCTGACCAAGATCACCCGCTATATCAAGGTGCTTGGCTGCTACCCGAGTGAGGATGTCAAACCCACCGCAGTGCCGCCAGTGCTGATGGGGAGCTAAACAGCCCTGAATGACAAAAGGCGAGCACCATGCTCGCCTTTTTTTGATGCCTGTTTTGATGCCTGTTTTCAGGTCAGGCAATCAACTCAGAATTGACCGGCCATCAACTGATTGATGTTGTAGAGGGCGCGGGTATCGAGCTCCATCTCGGTGGCATAGGTGTTGCCGCGCGGATAGGAGGCGACTACCCGGGCACCGCGCACCATACCGGCCACCGACACGTCCAGCGAGTTGGAGGTCTGGGTCAGATCGCGGTAGCTGCTCTGGCCGCGCACCTGCTGGCCATTGAGCTGCTCGGCCAGCTCACGATAGGCATCCATCTTGGAGGCGCGAATGGCTTGCAGCATCTTCTCCGACTGGGAGGGACCGGGCTGGATGTCGATCACCGCATAGCCCACCGCCTTGAGCACCGGAAAATCATCGGGCTTGCCACCCTGGGTGTAATCCACCACCCGGTTGTAGCTGCAACCCGTCAGCAAGAGGGCCAACAGGCAACTAAACAGGATCTTCATGACTCGCTCCTTACGGGGTCAGGTTAACCAGATGACCGCCCGGCCTCGCCTGACTGTCACGCATCAGATAACCGCGATTGATCGATGCCCGGCCAAACGAGTTGTTGGCACCGAACAGATATTTTTGCGGGATCAGACTCTGGGCCGTGGTCTCCACCATCTTGGTGCGCATGTCGATAACGCGGGCGTTGACCAGGATCCCCTTGCTGTTGCGGCTGAAGGTGCCGACCAGAATCCGGGAGATTGGCAAACGGGAAGAGAGCTCCTTGTAGTTGCGGCTCAGTACGAAATCCCCCTGCTGCGTCACCTTGATGCTGCCGGTCAGCTTGAAGTCCACCACCACCTCGCCGCGGCGATTGAGCTCGTAGATAAAGCTCTCCTCAATCTGCTGGCCCATCCAGTTGGTGTCCTGCAGGGTATCGAGATCGACGAAAGAGGCTACCGCGATAGGCTCGGTCAGGGTGGTAAGCGATTTGCGCTCCATCAGCTGATCGGTCATACGCGCCACCAGCCAGTTGAGCTCCATCCCCTGCGCGGCCTGACGGGGGTCACCCTGCTCCCGATTGATAGGGTCGGAGCCACACCCGGTCAATGCCAGAGCAAGCGCCAACGCCGTGATGAGTTTGTTCATGGATACCTTTCCTGTATCTGCACCTGACTTGTTATCGGACCGGCCGGACAAAGCTTGAGTCAGGAATGAGGCATGATTCTTGCTTTTTAATGACCATCGTCAGCGCAACCGTGCGCTGCCACCCGGCAAGTGTTGTGATCCATGTCGGCCAGTGGGTGTCATCTCCTCAGGAAGTGGCGCGCCTGCCCGCCAACTCAAGGTATCTGCTATGAAATTACCGCTGCTGTTGACCCTGCTGCTGGCCAGCCTGAGCGCCCGCGCCGAGCTTATCGAAGCACAGGGCAGCGCCGCCATTATCGGGGGCGATGAAGTCTATGCCCGCGAGCAGGCGACCCGCGATGCCCTGCGTCAGGCGCTGCTGGCCAGCGGTGCGGCTGTCTCCAGCGTCCAGCGTCTGGAAAATGGCAGCCTGCGCTCCGAGCAGATCCAGATCCGCTCCGGCGGCGATATTCGCCAGTACCGGCTCAAACGGGAAGAGGTGCGCAACGGCCGCATGTACATCACGCTGATGGCCGACATTCAGGCCGAGCGCCAGATCTGCCAGACCCAACACTTCGCCAAGGATTTGACACTAGTCAGGCTGCGGATGCGCTATCCGGATCAGGCAAGCTACGGCGCCATGGACGACATGCCGGAGAACCTCTCACGCCGGCTGTTCGAGACCCTCGCCAACGCCCCGCAAGGGGTCGCGGTGCGCCAGTGGCTGGATGAAAACCTGCGCATCGACCCGCTCCACCTGCAACAGGGAGATCGTAGCGCCCTCGAAGAGATCAAGGCGCTCAGCCTGCGTACCGACAGCCAGTATCTGGTGCTCGGCAGCATCGACGATCTCTCCATCGAGCCACAGGGCAACCAGCTGACCAGCTGGTATGAGGATCCGGTGCGCAACTTTCGCATGCAGCTCTACCTGTTCGACGGCATCAACGGCAGCCTGGTCAACCGCAAGGTCTACGAAGGACGCGCCACCTGGACCTTCGGCAAGCGGGAGCAAGTGGGCAGCAGTAGCGGCCAGTTCTGGCAGTCAAGCTACGGCCAGGAGGTCAACTACCAGTTGCAGCAAGCCGCTCAGGATCTGGTGGCCCAGCTCACCTGCGCCCCGGTCACCGCCCGGGTGGTCGGCCAGAACGAACGCGGCCCCTACATCAATCTGGGACGGCGCAACGGCGTCAAGCTCGGCGACCAGTTCCGCATCCAGCACAACGCCGACTTCATCGACCCCTACGGCAAGTCGCGCATGATGCGCAACCCGGCCGACGGCCTGTTCGAGGTGGTACAGGTATTCGACGATGGCGCCATCATCAGCAGCCAGAACAAATATTCGCCGTTTAACATCCAGAATGGGGATTTGGCAGTATTGGAATAAGAATCAAGGGTTTAAAAGGGAGTTGCTTCTTGTATAATGCCCGCCACAAGGCTCCCGTAGCTCAGTAGGATAGAGCGGTCCCCTCCTAAGGGACAGGCCACTGGTTCGACTCCAGTCGGGAGCGCCATATAAAACAAGGGGTTGGCATCATTACGATGCCAACCCCTTGGTCGTTTTTGGCCCTGGCGTGCTTGTGAGCGTATTGCCCCATCATTCGCTCAAAACCCAGATACTATGGGATAACACAGTGGCCCTGAAGGGCCACTTGCCTGTCAAGCTATCAGCCTTTTTGCCAGATAGTGGCGATCTTGCCAAACCAGTGCTCAGAGAGTTTCTGCGCCTGTTTGACTTCCGGCTTGGTCATCGCGGCTTCCAGCTCATCACGAGCCTGCACGGCTTCTGGCATCCCTTCTGTTGCCGCCATAGATAACCAGGCATAGGCATGTACCCGGTTGCGCGGAGCCCCCAGTCCCTCTTCACGCATGGTCCCCATACGGTATTGAGCCATCCGGTCACCCTGCTGGGCAGCCAGACGATACTGCTTGAGTGCCAGCACATAGTCCTCTTTACCGCCCAAACCCTGCCGCAGCATCTCGCCATAAGTATATTGAGCCTGGGTATGACCTTGTCCAGCAGCTTTGGCATAGCTGGCTCTGGCTTGCTCCAACTCACCCTGCTCTTGCTGCAACTGCGCCAGCTCGAAACTGGCCTTGGTGATCCCGCCTTCCGCAGCCAGAGTCAACCAATGCTGCCTGGCTACGCCATCTGTTTGTTGCAAGCTCAGTTGGTACTCCGCCTCATGCGAGCCATGAGTCACAGCCAGCTCCAACCAATACCTGCCCAACGCAGGATCAGCTTGCACCTGCTCTCCCGCCAGATAAGCAACACCCAACCATAGTTCAGCTTCGGCAGAACCCGCATTGGCAGCCCGCTGATAAGCCGCGAAAGCCTCAGTTGGTGTAGCCTGACGAGCCAACAACAACAAGGCATCCGGCTGCTGCTGGGCGGCAGCCTTCTCAAACCAGCGCTGGGCAATGTCCGGGCGTTTGATCACCCCTTTCCCCTGCTCATAGCGCTTGCCCAGCTGATACTGAGCGTCTCGATTGCCCAATTCTGCCGCGTTTTCCAACCACTTGACGGCATCCTCATCCGCCCCCTGCTGCTTGGCATACCACTGCCCAAGGATCAATTGCGCCTCTGCATGATCCTGTTTGGCGGCTTTCTCGAACCAGTCGAGGCATTCACTCACCAGCTTGCCCTGATGCTGCTCCTGACATATCAGGCCCAGCTGATAGCTAGCATTGCTGTTGCCAAGGCGAGCAGAGCGCTGCCACCACTGGGTAGCAAGTGCTGGATTCTTTGGCTCACCGAGTCCAGCCTGATACCACTCCCCTACCTGCCAGGCAGCATTGGCACGGACCTGCTGATCGGCAGCCAAAGGGCCCGACTGCTCTGCCGCTTGCTGCATCCAGTGCATGGCATTGGGGTAATCGGGCTGACTGGCCAGACGTTTGGCCAACTCATATTGAGCCTTGCCATTGCCCTGAGTGGCGGCTTGGGATAACTCGGCGTCAGTGAGTGAAGTTGTGGAAGAGCAGGCTGCGAGCAAGCCGGTCGCCAGCGTCAGCCATAAGATTCGATGGGTCATGAGATAATTCTTCGTAGAGTGAAAAAGGAACGGATGAGGTGCTGCTGTATTGCGGGCTAATCCGTTATGCTACGCAGCCACCTGATGGGCATAAAGCTGATGCGGCGCCTTCCCTGGCCATTAGCCTTGCCTATCAGGTGGTTTGCTACAGGTGATCCTGATAGACCTTCTGCCACTAGGCATACTCGGCCTTATCGTGACCGTCCATTATAAGGAAAGGTCAATCCGGAATAATCGGCTTCCATGGATCTTTTTTCTTTGGCTTTATCTCGTAATAACGATAGTCACGCAATGGTTTATTCTCTGTCACATCCCCATTGGGGTAATATTTTCTATAAATGAAATTACCTTTCAATTTACTACCCTCCGTGGTGCCATAAACCAGATAGTCATGCTCCACCTCAGGGGAAAAATGAATAGTCCCAAGCGGGGTAGGTGCTGCACCTGGTTGATAAAAAAAGTCTGTCTCGCTTACTCTTCCATCGCTGTTTATGCGATAGGTTGTGTCCACTGGGTTAAGCCATAGCCAGCTCTTACTCGCACTCACAGGGTAACCTTTTTCAACTTCTTGCAAAGAAGCATACGGATAATAATGGGGGGGCATATTCACCAGCCCCATATCGTCCTCTTTTTCCCCTTCCCTGATAGCAAAGGTGTGGGTCGCAGCACCAGAGTCCAGGGCAGCAAATTGGCTGACAATAGGAATGCGGGCATTATAGTAATTGGGATCGTTGATCTTAGAAGAGATGTCGATGCTCTCTAGCTGCCAGCCACAGCGGGTACCGCCATCAAGGGCAACCTTGATCGAATAGTGGCCAGGTTTGGGATAAATCAAATCAAAGTATGTTGCGAGATCGCCACTGTTACGGGTACAGCCCTTGGTTGAATAGTAATTTGATACGATTTGCATACGTACTTCTGGCGGGATCACCCCATCTATGGTGAGCCAGCGGTTCTGCTGCGGCGGGTCCAACGGCGGGTGGTTATAATTGTGTTTGATATTGTTATAGGCGGCGCGCGAAATGCAGCCGCTTAACAGGATGCAGCAGAGCAGGGTAAGCACTTTTATTTTCATATTCATGATACTGGCCTCTATTTACAGGGCGCTTGCTACAGGCGGGTGTGATAGCAAACTGTTCCAGCTCTGTCTATCCCTGTGGCAATAGGGGATGAAATTAATTTAAACGCGCATCCCTTGGCCGCAAACATATCGCAAAAATCAATCCGGAATGATCGGCTTCCATGGCTCTTTTTTCTTTGGCTTTATCTCGTAATAACGATAGTCACGCAATGGTTCATTCTCTGTCACATCCCCATTGGGGTAATAATCTCGATAAACAAAATTTCCTTTGAGCTTGCTTCCCTCCGTGGTGCTATAAACCAGATAGTCATGATCAACCACGGGGGAAAAGTGAATGATTCCAAGCGGGGTAGGGGCCTTGCCGGGTTGATAAGCAAAGTCAGGTTGGCGCCCCCCAACTTCTCCGGTCGTATTTTTGATAATACCAACTGAATTAAGCCTTAATACGCTTTTACTATAGCTCGCTGGATACCCCTTCTCGATTTCTTGCAAAGACGCATAAGGATAATAACGAGGTGTTCTGCTGATTTCGTCCGACTGATACTCTTGTTCCTGTTGCTTGATACTAAAAGTATAGGTGGCAGCGCCAGATTCCAAGGCTGCAAATTGGCTGACAATAGGAATACGGGCATTATAGTAGTTGGGATCTTTTATCTCTGAAGAGATTTCGATGCTCTCTAGCTGCCAGCCACAGCGGGTACCACCATCAAGGGCGACCCTGACTGAATATTGGCCTGATTTTGGATAAATCAGACCAAAGTATGTTGCGAGATCCCCACTGTTACGGGTACAGCCCTTGGTTGAATAGTAATTTGGCACTATGGTCACTTTGACCTCTGGCGGGATCACCCCATCAATGGTGAGCCAACGGTTCTGTTGCGGCGGATCCAACGGCGGGTGGTTATAATCCTGTTTGATACTGTTATAGGCGGCGCGCGCGGCGCAGCCGCTTAACAAGGTACAGCAGAGTAGGGTAAGCACTTTTATTTTCATAGTCATGATATTGGCCTCTATTTACGGGGCGCTTGCCACAGGCGGGTGATTGCAAACTGTTCCGGCTCAGTCTGCCCCTGTGGCAATAGGGGATGCAATTGGTTGTCGATCTGTAGCGCGCCATGCTCACGCCAGCTGACTTCCTTCGCGAGCAGCTTTTCTTTCTCTTTTAATACCTTGGTGTATTGGATAGCCTTTGCCTCGTTTGGATCAGGCAAGTTGTGCTGCTTATCCAGCAACCCCAACACACGTTTTTGCAGATAACCGGCATATTCCCCGCTGGGGTGTGAATGTATATTTGCACCGCCGCCATGGGAAGGGTTATCGCCGGGGGGGTAAGCATTGACCAGCGCAGCCTTTGCCTGTGCATCCATGCTTGCTTTGCCCTCCACTGCCAAATGGGGGATCACCAGCAACTTGGTTTGCACTGGCAGCAGTACCTTTTCACGCTGCTTTCCTGCCCCAATCCAGTAGTGGGTGTCGGTATAATCAAAGTGAACCAGCTTACCATGATGACCGTAGGGATCCTTGTCTGGCAACCCCAACGCAAGCACCGAGAAGACCTTGCCAAACAGGACTATGTTGGCTCCGGGGTGATCAAACCCGCGACAGGGGGGGACACTCGTCACTTCATCACTCTCGTTGCGATGACGAAAATGGGGGAAGGTGAGTTCGCGCAGGGCACTTTCGGTGAGGGTACGCGGCATGCCATAGGTGTAGAGCAAGGGGCGGCTAGCCTTGAGGCTAGCGGCATGGAGCAGCGCCAACGCGCCACCCAGCGAGTGGCCGCAGATAAACAACTTTTTACCTCTAGCTGCAGTAGTAATATCTGTGTATACCTTGGCAATTTTGGGTTTGGGATGCCTGGTCACCGCGGCAAACTGGTTGTAAAAACCCTGATGGGCCTTGCCCTGATCGGCAATCTTCATCCTCTGACACGCAACCGGGGTAAAGTTGCCATCGGTGAGGCCATCGGAGAGCGATGCCGTGCCGCGCCAACTGACGATCAGCTCTTCGGGGCGCTGCACATAAAAAAACTGGGTATCGTACGAGCCACCAACCATGTCGCTCGGAGGGGCTTCCCCCTGCTCACCCTGTTCAGTGCAATCGATAAAAATGGGGGTTTCATAGCGATCCCGATAGGGCACGTCTTTGACCAGTGCCGCCTTGCTAAGGGCATTAATTCCATAAGGCAGGCGAGAGAGATCCTGCATCTGCTCGACAAAAAAGTGGGTGATAGAGTGGGCCCGTTCACTGGCTGAAGGCGTGTACTTGGGGTCTGTCTTGCGTTTTTCCTTCACACGCTTGGTATTTGCCTCATTGACGTCACCCCCGGCATAGGCCAAATGGGCCATCAATGCCAGATTATGGGCGTTGCCCAGATTGTATTCCGGGCTGTGCTCCAACATCAGCACCCAGGCGCGCAGCGGAGTGATCTCAAGGGTGATCTTGATGGAGCGAGCGCCTGCTTTACTGAAGGCATAGAGTGGCCGCCGAGCTGCGCTCGCCTTGGCAGGGTCTCCGTGTGGAAAGTGGTAAGGAGGGAGCGGATGGCGCTTATCCTCCTCTTTTTGTTGTTCCTCTTCGAACAACGCTGGCAGCCTGTCCACCAACTGACCAAAACGAGCATAACGAGGCAGGCGGCCTTGTTGTTCTGCCTCACGCTGGACAGGTGTACCGTAGTCACTACGAGAAAGACGCAAGTGACGATGGGGCTCTTGCAGCACATCGGCTAATGCATCCGCCTCCAGCATCAGATAGAGAGGGCCGGGAGGCAACTCTTTCTCAACAATCACACCATCCCCTCTTGACTGCTTTCCTTGCCGTATTATCTTTTGGGGCCCATGGCCAACCCAAAGCACATACGGAAGATTGGGGAGCGGCTGACCGAGTTCGTCTACCAACTTTATTTCAGCTTCGTACTTGAGCATTTTACAGTCAACGCACCCCTCAAGGGTGCGAGGTGTGGCTGCAGTCATATCGTGAGGGTTCCTTGTTGAGTTAACCATGCCAGAGCGTCATCAAGCGTCAGGGTCTGGATAACATCGCCGCGTTGGGCGCACGCAGTCAGCCAAGGGCGAATACGCTCAGAGAAGGGGGAATCCTCGGTATCCCATTGAGATGCGTCATCAGCTCGCTCTTCCCATAACTGCAAAGAGAAGTTCATGACTGCTGAATTGATACCGGGTTCACTGCGATGCCAGGCATCGATCAGTGATGGGGGAACGCTCCATGGGTAATCATTGTTCGGCGCTACATTACCGCTGTTTTTCAGCCATACCTGCCCCGATGGCAGCCGGAGCGCCTCTACAGGAGAGAGCAGGCCAGCCCACAAGGCGGGCTCATTGGCTGACAGCCATATGGACAACAGTCTGGGATCATGAAACCGAAGAGCTTTAAGTTGACCATCAAGCATTCCCCGCAAATAGCGCTGCCAGTGTTCTTTTTGAGCAAGCCATGCCTCACGGCTGGCATAAAGCCAACCCCAGGATGGGTCTGGTTGTTGCTCAGCCCAGCTCAATACTGCACTGGCTGTTGCCCACGGCAATTCAACCAGCCATGGGCTGGCATGAAGGATGGAACGCATCGGAGTTTGCACATACAACGGAATCGCATTCATCACCCAGCCTTGTTGGTGCCAATCACTCACGGGACTGGGCTGTGCAAGTGGATTGAGCATTGCATACAGGGTCATCGATTCAGCACTGACAATGTGCTCTGCCTGCGCAAAAAGATCGATAGGCTTGTCCGTCATTTGTCACACTCATTGATGTTCATTGCGGTCTCCTGCTGGGCAAGCAGCGGGCAGGCTTTCCCCCCTTTAAATGGAAGTGGCGGGGTATAGGCAGGTAACTCAACCCCACCGGGTAAACCCGGCATTTGCCCCGCCCAACCTGAACCTGAGCCGGGACTGCCGCCAGAGTTCATCTTGATGGTGGGGCCGACCAAGGTGACGCCGCTTGGATCGACCTTCACAAAACTGCCACCGACTTTCAGGGTGATCTCCGACCCAGCTTCCAACACAATTTTTTGGCCCGAGTCGAGATGAATCTCCTGTACAGCATCAACCAGCAACGACTGGCCTAACTTCTGGTGCATGGAGGTATCCACCGTCAGCGAATAGTCCGCCTTGATGTGATCCCGTTTTTCACCTTCAACTGTCAGGTGGTCATTGCCGAGGCTGGGCGGAGCGCCATCCTTGCCCGGCACCTTTCTGATGCGAGTGACCCGCTCGTTGTCGATATCCCGATGCTCGTCGTGCTTGATATGCCACGCCGCATCGTTCTCGATGAGAACATTCAGGTCTTTCTGACCGTGGATATAAATCTCTTCCTGCCCAGCCTGGTCTTCAAAACGAAGTTCGTTGAAGCCCTCACCCTTGTGGGTTTCGGTGCGCAGCACGGTGCGAGTCTTGTTGGCGGGCAGCTCATACGGCGGCCGGTTGGTGGCGTGGTAGGTGCGACCCGTCACGATAGGCTGGTCGGGGTCACCTTCGAGGAATGAAACGATAACCTCATGGCCGATGCGCGGGATGGCCATCATGCCGTACTGGCCACCGGCCCAGCCCTGACTCACCCGCACCCAGCAGGAGCTCTGGTCGTTAGAGCTGCCGTAGCGGTCCCACGGGAATTGCAGTTTCACCCGGCCATGTTCGTCGCAGTAAATCTCCTCCCCTTCCGGGCCCACCACGAT
>NZ_CAWNZT010000005.1:0-10493 GCF_963878965.1 Aeromonas sp. HMWF015
TCTTTGTCTTTCACCGGGGTGATTACCCTTTTTGCGGCTCGATCACCAGTTTGCCATCCTTGACCGGAATGGTGGGGCCGGGAGCCTGTTTCATCCGGATCACCCCCTCCTGGCCGGCGAGTCGGTAGGTCACGTCATAGCCGATGGTGCGGCTACTGCTATCCTGCACCGTCTTGTAGCGCTGCTCGGTAGTGGTATAGGTGTCGCCCGCCTGCATATTGCCCTGCACCTGATTGCCGGCGTAGCCACCTGCAACCGCTCCGGCGGCTGTCGCTACCTTCTTGCCGCTGCCACCGCCAAACTGGTGGCCGAGCACACCACCCAGCGCGGCGCCAACCACGGTGCCGAGGATCTTGTTCTCATCCTGTACCGGTTTGCGGTGGGTGAGCGTGACGTTGCGACACTCCTGACGCGGGGTCTGGATGGTCTCGGTGACCGGCTTGCTGGCAATCACCTCGGCAAAGGTGGGGGTCGGTGTAAAGAGAGAGCCACTGGCCGCCGCCGACAGCGCCAGTGCGGATGCGACGCCAATACCGATACCTGCCATCATGGATCTGTTCATTTTGTTGTTCTCCTGCAATATCCATTCGAGCTGTTCCAATCTGGCGCCATCTTGTCATAGCCGCTGCAGCGGACAAGGCGAGAGGGACGAGGGTGCGACAGCCGGTGACAAGGTCAAAAAACAGCCACCACGAAAAAGTGTCTGACTTTGGCGACAACGCCGTAAAAATGACCATTTTGGTGATAATGAAAAGGAAGTGAGGGGGTGAACGGCCCATTATGAGTCGCATTTTGCAATGAAAAAATGACGGTTATCTGGCAAGTGGCAAACTGCTTCCGCCCGCGAGGTCAAGTGCAGTGCGTAATTCCCAGGATGCTGCCGCCAACTCATTGATAAAACACTGCAGCCAGATTGTCTTTGTGCCGATAAGAGAATACGGCAAGCCTTTTGCTTGGATTGGGGTAGGGAGAGTGGGGTGTTAGGCGCCAAGGGGTCGAGCCAGACAGGAGACCACCTCCGAACCGGAGCAATGAGGGGGAGATATGTCAATGTTACCCAGGTGGATCACTCCGGCCATTCAGGCCAACATCATCACGGTGCAGCAAGCGGAGCGCCTGCTCGCCTCTCTCTATCAGCCACTTTCCGAGCAGGGTGAAGAGTTGCCTGCTGAGCTGGCCGACATCAGTCTCAAACTCTACTGCTTCCGCCAACAGGGGCGGATCCGCCACTGAGCTCTATCCCAAATCAAGAGAGCCTTTCACTCATGGTGAGAGGCTTCTCTGCACTGTCTCGTTCTTCGCCGCCTCGTTGACGCCCTCTCTAAGACGTTTTGCTAATACCTGCCGCCACAGGCTCACTGTTAGGCTGTCATCCCCATAAGAGACCTGCGACGGGCAGGATGCCCATGTCGCTTGTTGAGCCCGGAATGATCCCGGAACAGCCCGTTTTGTGCCACCTGTGAGGAAGGAATCCGATGACAGAGCAGAACATCTATGAGCGCGACCTTGCCAAAACCGCAGCCAATTTCGAGGCCCTGACCCCCATCAGCTTTCTGGGACGGGCGGAGCGGGTCTACCCCGACTATCCGGCGCTGATCCACGGTCCGCTGCGCCAGAGCTGGGGCGAGACCGCCCGCCGTTGTCGCCAGTTTGCCTAGGCCCTGCGGCTTCGCGGTATCGGGGAGGGGGATACCGTCTCCATCGTTGCGCCCAATATCCCGGCGATATTTGAAGCGCACTTCGGGGTGCCGATGAGCGGCGCCGTGCTCAATACCATCAATACCCGGCTTGATGCTGAGTCGATGGCCTTTATCTTCCAGCATGCCCAGAGCAAGGTGGTGCTGGTGGACAGGGAGTTTGGCCCTGTGGTGCGCAAGGCATTGGATCTGCTGGAGAGCCAACCGCTGGTCATCGCCATCGACGATCCCCTCTACCGGGAGGGGGCGCTTATCAGTGACCTCAACTATGAACAGTTCCTTGCGCAAGGGAGTGGCGATGACCCCGGCTGGCTGCCGCAAGATGAGTGGCAGGCCATCTCCCTTAACTATACCTCCGGCACTACCGGCAATCCCAAGGGGGTGGTCTATCACCATCGTGGTGCCCACCTCAACGCCATCAACAATGTGCTCTCCTGGGAGCTACCCAAACACCCCGTCTATCTCTGGACCTTGCCGATGTTTCACTGCAACGGCTGGTGCTTCCCCTGGACGCTGGCAGCCACCGCCGGGGTGAGTATCTGCCTGCGTCATGTGCAGGCGGCCGCCATTTATGAGGCGTTGCATGAGCACAAGGTGAGCCACTTCTGCGCAGCGCCCATCGTGCTCAATATGCTCAACAATGCCGATCCGGCGCTCAAGCAGGGGCTGGATCACCCCATCAAGGTGATGACCGCCGGGGCGGCGCCGCCCGCCACCGTGATCGCCGGGATGGAGGCGATGGGGATAAACGTGACCCACGTTTACGGCCTCACCGAAACCTATGGCCCCTGCGTGTTGTGCGAACCGCAAAGAAGCTGGCAAGGACAGGACGCCACGGCGCTCTCCCGCCTCAAGGCACGCCAGGGCGTCGCATCACCCCTGCAGGGGGAGATGCGGGTGGTCCATCCGGTCAGTGGTGAGCCGGTGGCCAAAGATGGCAAAACCATGGGGGAGATAGTGCTGCGCGGCAATGTAGTGATGAAGGGGTATCTGAAAAATCCGTCGGCCAGCGCCGAGGCGATGGCGGAGGGGTGGTTTCGGAGCGGCGATCTGGCGGTGTGGCACCCGGATGGCTATGTGGAGATCAAGGACAGGTCCAAGGACATCATCATCTCCGGCGGGGAGAACATATCCAGTCTGGAGGTGGAGATGTGCTCTATCGCCATCCCGATGTGGACGAAGCTGCGGTGATCGCCATGCCCGATGAGAAGTGGGGGGAAGTGCCCTGCGCCTTCGTTAAATTGAAGGAGGGGCGAGAGACAACTCAGGCGGAGCTTATCGCTTTTTGCCGGGAGCAGATGGCTCACTTCAAGGCGCCCAAGCGCATCATTTTCACCCCGCTGCCCAAGACCTCGACCGGCAAGGTGCAAAAGTTTGTATTGCGCAAGCAGTTGGGATAGAGGCCCATGCGCGTGAGTGAGCGCAGCTTGCAATAGGATGGATAAGCGATCGGGATAAGTGCAAAAAGGGAGGTGGGAGTGCCTGACTGGCCAGCCAGCTATCGCGCCTTGCATGCGACGCAGTTACGGCCGGTCTGTTTGGCCTGATAGAGCATCTGATCGGCGCGGGCGTAGAGGCTCTCCATCAACTCCCCCTCGCCATTTTCCACCAGTCCGGCACTGATGGTGATGACCAGCTCATCCCCATCGGGCAGGGAGAGCGGGTTTTGCATCACCTGCAGGCGCAGCCGTTCGGCCAGTGATGCGGCGGCCGAGAGGGTGGTGTTGGGCAGTAAAATGGCGAACTCGTCGCCACCGATACGAGCCAGCACATCTTCGCTGCGCAGCACCGATTGCATCACCTTGCCCAGATGAACCAGCGCCCTGTCACCCAATGGGTGGCCATAGCGATCGTTGATGCACTTGAACTGATCCACATCGAGCACCATCAGCACCGAGGTGAGGTGGTGGCGCATGTTCATGCTCAGGTTCTTCTCGCACATCTCGAAAAAGAAACGGCGGTTGTAGAGGCCGGTGAGGCCATCGCGCACCGACTGCTGGTGCAACTGCTCCTTGAGCTGGTGTAGTTCGGTGATATCGGAGGAGATACCGATCAGGGTCGGGGTACCATCCCCCAGCAGAAAGGGCACCTTGACCGACCAGTAGTAGTGCTGATTGCCCTCGATATCGGTCAGCGTCTCTTCGCCGGCTTGCAGTTCTCCTGTTTCGAATACCCGGTTGTCCAGCCGCCACAGTTGGCAGGCGCTGGCCGCGGGGATCACCTCATCATCGCGTCGATTGATGATCTGCTCGGCAGGAAGACCCAGCATATCGGCGACCTTTTGGTTGACGTAGAGAAAGCGGTGCTGGCTGTCCTTCATATAGATATGGGCATCCACATTGGCGAGGATGATCTCCAGCAACTGGTGCTGCTCCGCCAGACGGGCCTCGATCAGCTTGTGTTCGGTGATATCGGTTGAGATGCCGCACAGGCCGATCAGGTTGCCATCCCGGTCATACATGGGCTTTTTGACTGTCCAGTAGAAGCGCTTTTCTCCGGTGGTTTTGAGGTAGTTGATCTCCTCCTGAGCGAGGGCGAGTTGCTGCTCCAGCACCAGTTGATCATTGCGCTTAACGGCATCAGAGAACTCGAGATCAAAAAAGGCACGATCATCCTGCCCCTGCAACTCGGCGAGGGTACAGCCAAAGAGATCCAGCACCGCCTGATTGGCATAGGTGTAACGGCCCGCCAAATCTTTGGTAAAAAGGTAGGCGTCAGTCTCGTTAAAGATGGCTTTGAGGTGATCCAGCTCATGCTGCAATCGAATGGAGAAGGGTTCATCCTTCATGGGGTTAACCATCCTTGGTCAATGGAGTCGTTGTATACCGCGCGAATATATGTACCAACTGTTTAAATTAAGCACTGAACAGGCCATATTTCGCGTTTATTTCCGCAGGATCTGCGCGATGTCACACGATTGTCATCGTTGGTGTGGTCAAAGGAAATCAACTGAGTCCGTGGCTATTCAGATAACCGTCCCACCCATATCGGCCCGGCTTCGTGGGCCAGCAGAGAGAAATTAACCGGCAGTCAAATACGCCAACCTGAGCGGCAGAAAGGGCAACAAACAGGTCTTTAATCAAACTATTTTCACGGTGCCCCTGATATCATCCCTGCAACGTAACATGGGGAGGTTCGAGATGGCAGTGGCACCGTTTAAATGGGATGCAAAAATTCAGTGGGACGGGCCGGGGGCCATTGACGGTATGGTGGAAGAGTTGGCCGGTGATCGGCTGGATCGCGCCCGCTATGCCGAATTTCTCACCAACTACCTCGCCGCCGAAGGCAAGCAGCGCAACTATGTGCTCAACCTCAATGCCGAATGGGGGGCGGGGAAAACCTGGTTTATCAAGCGCTGGTATATGGAGCTGAAAGCGCACTATCCCACCGTCTATATCGATGCCTGGCAACAGGACTTTTCCGATGATCCCTTGTTGACGGTGATTTCGTCGATTATTGATCAGTTGAGAGATGTAACAGGAAATAAGGTTGCAATACCTGATGGCATCAAGTCCAAGCTATTGGGGTTGCTCAAGGTGGGCGGAAAATTGGTGCTCAAGTCAGCCATTAAAAAAGCTGGATGGGAAGATAGTGATTTTTCTGTGGAAGGCGAAGATGCAGATAAGCTGGTTGATACGCTTTGTAGCAATCACAAAGAGCGTTATGAATCTATTCAATACCTTAAAAATGAGATTCGGCAATGGGTTGAAGCGGCGGTTTCAGCAAACTTAGACCAATTGGATGGTCAAGGTCGCTTGGATTATCCCGCCTTTATTTTTATTGATGAACTGGATCGCTGTCGCCCTTCTTATGCAGTAGAGATGCTGGAGACTATCAAACATATATTCGATATTCCTGGTGTAGTGTTTGTGTTGGCCACGGATACCGAGCAGTTACAGCATGCCATAAAGGTAATATATGGCGAAGGATTTGATGCCCAAAATTATCTTGGGCGTTTTTTTCAGAGAAGATTCACACTAAATAGAAAGTCTAGGCGTGAATTTATCTCGAATATATTAGAGGTAAGGGCATTACCAGATGGTTCAAACATGGTGTGGCCTGAATTGATTAATCCGCGAGTCTTACTTGAGGTAATTACTGCGGTTAGTGATAGCTTGGAACTAAGTTTAAGGCAAACAGAACAAATCATAGATCGTTTGCTTTTTGTTATGCGAAAACCAAGAAGAAGAAAAGTTAACCTAGTTTTTCTTATGTATCTCTTCGGATTACATGAAAAAGACTATCAATTATACTCTGGTGTTTCTGACGGTGCTCTGTCACACGCTCAAGATAAACTCAATGAAAAAACTCTTGCGTATAAAATTAGTCTTAAAAAAGATGTGGCTATGGATCTTTTTATCAGAGCTAACACTGAAATTGGAAGCGTTGTATCTCGTACACAATGAAAGAGTGATATAGCGAATCCATTTGAGGATACTTTTTACAAGGTCTCCCTTGGTGAAATAATATGTTACTCGTATCAGTTTATGTTGAGTAATTCATATAGACATGGAAATGATCGTGAATTAAAAGAGATTGTTGAGAAGTTTGTTGCGAATGGATCTCTGAATATGCAAGAAAATTCTATTTTAGCCAAGAAGGAACTCTCTTCATTAGAGTGTGATCTTTCTCTATATAAAAATTTGGTTGAGCTGGCCGTGCATCTTGACTAAATAAAGCCGGGAAATCCCGGCTTCACTCTCAGTTTATTTATTATGCCGCTCATAAAGCCGCTGTACCACATCCTGTAATCCCAGTCCCTCGTTTTGCAGCAGCACGGTCAGGTGGTAGAGCAGATCGGCGGATTCGTTGATGAGCTCCTCCCGATCCTTGGCCATGGCAGCCAGCGCCACTTCAACACCTTCCTCACCTACCTTCTGGGCGATGCGTTTGGTGCCTTTGCCGTAGAGGCTGGCGGTGTAGCTGGTGGCCGGATCGGCCCCTTTGCGGGCGGCCAGCACCTGCTCCAGCTCTGCCAGAAAACCGAGCGGTGGCAGCGGGTGGCCGTTAAAGCAGGAGATTGTCCCCTGGTGGCAGGTGGGACCGACGGGGTTGGCGGCAATCAGCAGAGAGTCCTGATCGCAGTCGGTGCTGATGGCCACGAGCTGGAGCACATGGCCCGAGCTTTCACCCTTGGTCCAGAGCCGCTGTTTGCTGCGGCTAAAGAAGGTGACCTGACCTGTGCTCTGGGTCTTTTCCAGTGCCTCGCGGGTCATAAAGCCCTGCATCAGCACCTCGCCGCTGGCGGCGTGCTGAACGATGGCGGGGATCATGCCATCACACTTTTCCCAGTCGAGCCGCTCCACGAGCGGTATCTGGTTTGCAATCTCTTGATTATTCACGGATGGCGACTCCTTCGGTTTTCAGCCAGCGTTTCAATTCGGGAATGGGGATAATGCCCTTGTGGAACACAGAAGCGGCCAGTGCCCCGTCCACATCGGCGAGGGTAAAGGCATCGCGAAAGTGCGCCATGGCACCGGCGCCGCCGGAGGCGATCAGCGGCACCTTGCAGACGCTGCGCACCAGCTTGAGCTGCTCGAGATCATAACCCTGACGCATGCCGTCCTGATTCATCACGTTCAGCACGATTTCACCCGCGCCGCGTTTCTGTACCTCCTGCACCCAGTCGAGGGTGTGCCAGGCGGTGGTACGGGTGCGGCTCTCGTCACCGGTAAACTGTTTGACCTGATAGTGACCCGTGTCGGCGTCGAAGTAGGAGTCAATGCCCACCACCACGCACTGCACGCCAAAGCGCTCGGCCAGTCGACTGATGAGGGGCGGATCGGCAAGGGCAGGGGAGTTGATGGAGACCTTGTCTGCGCCAAATTCAAGGATCTGGCGGGCATCTTCCACACTTTTGATGCCACCGGCAACGCAGAAGGGGATATCGATCACCTCCGCCACCCGGCTCACCCAGCTCTTGTCCACCACCCGGGCATCGCTGGAGGCGGTGATGTCATAGAACACCAGCTCGTCTGCCCCTTCCTCAGCGTAGCGGCGCGCTAGGTCGACTATGCCGCCCATCACCTCGTGGTTGCGAAACTGTACCCCTTTGACCACCACGCCATCTTTCACGTCGAGGCATGGGATAATGCGTCTTGCCAGCATCAGTTGCCTCCTCTGGTATCGGCAGCGGGGGCTTGCCAGCAGGCGATGGCGTCACCTACCGAGAACTTGCCCTCCAGCAGGGCGCGGCCAAGGATGATCCCCTTGACGCCGGAGCCCTTGAGCGCCTCGATATCCGCGATGCCGCCAATGCCACCGGAAGCCTGAAAAGCGACGCTCGGGTAGCGGGTGCAGAGATCCCGATAGAGCTCGACGTTGGTGCCAGCCAGGGTGCCGTCACGGCTGATATCGGTGCAGAGCACATGCTTGAGCCCGGCGGGAAGGAAGCGTTCGATCAGCGCTTCGATGGTCACCCCGCTGTTCTCCTGCCAGCCTGCCACCGCGATATGGCGATTGCCCTGCTCATCGATATTGACGTCCAGCGCCAGCACGATCTGCTCGGGGCCGTATTTCTCCATCCAGCTCGCCACCAGATCCGGGGATTTGACGGCGGTGGAGCCAATCACCACCCGGCTGGCACCGGCGGCCAGCAGATCCGCCACATCCTGTTCGGTGCGCACGCCGCCACCGACCTGCACCGGTGCTTCGGTGGCCGACAGCAGTTGGGTCAGCAGGGGCAGCTGGCGCGCCTTGGCATCCTTGGCACCGTCCAGATCCACCAGATGGAGCTGCACCGCCCCCTGGGAGACATATTCGTTGAAGCGGGCCTGCGGGCTGCTGCTGTATTCGGTCTTCTGCTCGTAGTCCCCCTGATAAAGGCGAACTACCTGACCGTTGATAAGGTCAATTGCGGGAATGATCATGCTAGTCATAGCTCCAGAAAATTTTGCAGCAAACGGGCACCGGCTGCGCCTGAGCGCTCCGGGTGGAATTGGGCGCCGAAGAAGTTGCTGTGCGCTGCAACCCCACCGACGATGGCGGTAAACGGCTGGCCGTAGTCGCAGGTTGCCAGCGTCGCTTCGGTTACCTCCAGCGCATAGGAGTGCACGAAGTAGAAGTAGCTGCCGCTCGGGATCCCCTTGAGCAGAGGATGGGTCTCGTCATGCTCAATCTGGTTCCAGCCCATATGGGGCAGCCGCAGATTACCGACCTCCATCAGCCGGATCTTGCCCGGCACTATGCCAAGGCAGTCGATAAGCTGCTCTGACGAGTCATCCGTACCCATGCTCTCTTCGGAGGCCTCAGCCAGCATCTGCATGCCGAGGCAAAAGCCCAGCAGCGGCTGCTTGGCGGCGCGAATAAGGGGCACCAGCCCGCGCTCGTTGAGGTTTTTCATGGCGGCTACTGCGGTGCCGACACCGGGCAGGATCAGCTTGTCCGCCTGCTCGATATCGGCAGCCTCACGGGAGACCCGCGGCTGCACGCCGAGGCGCTCGAACGCCATCCTGACCGAGGCCAGATTGGCACAGCCGGTGTCGATAATGACCAGCTTCTGCTTGCTCACATTCATCACAGCACTCCCTTGCTGGAGGGAAGTTCGCTCCCTTCCACCCGAATGGCCTGACGCAGGGCGCGGCCAAAGCCTTTGAACAGCGCCTCCACCTGATGGTGGGTGTTGCCGTTGCCCACCTTCATCTGCAATGTGATGGCCATGGCATCGGAGAGGGAGCGGAAGAAGTGGGGCACCATCTCGGTGGCCATCTCACCCACCTTGTCACGGCCAAAGCCGCTCGGGCAGTCAAACACGAAGTAGGGGCGACCGCTGAGATCCAGCGAGGTACTCACCTCCTGCTCGGTCAGCGGGCGCGCATCGATCACCGCCTGCACCTCGTCCATCGCCAGTACGAAGCCGAAGCGACCGATCCCGCGCTTGTTGCCAAGGGCCTGACGCAGCGCCTGACCCAGCGCCAGTCCGACGTCTTCCACTGTGTGGTGATCGTCGATATGCAGATCGCCGCTGACGTTCAGCTTGAGCTGGAAACCAGCGTGGGTGGCAATTTGATCCAGCATGTGATTAAAGAAGCCGATACCGGTGGCGATCTGGTTGCCGCCGCACTTGTCTAAATCCACTGCCACCTGGATGCGGGTCTCTTTGGTGTTACGCTCAACCGAGGCTACGCGCCCCTTGGACAACAGCTGATCACGGATGGCGAGCCAGTCCTGATCCTGCGGGTGGTAGCGAATACCGCCAATGCCCATATTCTCGGCAAGCTGCAGATCGGTCTGGCGATCGCCAATCACGAAGGAGTTGGCAAAGTCGATGCGACCGGAGGCGAGGTACTCCTTTACCAGCCCGAGGTGGGGCTTGCGGCAGCTGCAGCCGTCGGTGGGAAAGTGGGGGCAGATCAGCACCTGTTCCCACTTCACCCCTTGCGATTCAAACAGGTGCATCATCAGGTCGTGGGGTGGCTGGAAGTTCTCCAGCGGCAGGCTGGCGGTGTCCAGTCCATCCTGATTGGTCACCATCACCAGCACGTAACCGGCGGCCTGCAACTCGCGCAGCACCGGAATGACCATGGGCTCGAAGCGCAGCTTGGCGAGGCTATCCACCTGCTTGTCGGTCACCGGCTCTTCAATCAGGGTGCCGTCGCGGTCGATAAACAAAAACGGGGTCTTCATCGCTACATCCTTGTTTTAAAGAGAGGGAGAGGGCAGATCACGCAGTATCGCCAGCACGGCATCCATCTCGCCCTGATAGCCGATGGTGACGCGAATGCTGTTATCAAGGCCGGGTTTGGTCGAGAAATCTCGCAGTATGATGCCGGCGGCCTTCATGGCAGCAAAGACGGC
>NZ_CAWNZT010000006.1:0-3262 GCF_963878965.1 Aeromonas sp. HMWF015
GCCTTCGTCATGAAGTCCATGGTCTTCGATGACTCACCGTAAACGATCTCCTCAATAGAGGCTCCTAAGGCAGCAGCTATCGGGATGAGCGTCTTAATGGACGGGTTATCCTGTTCGCCACTCTCCAACCTCGACAGCTGCGATTTCGAGATACCGGCCATCTCGGCCAGCTTCTGTTGACTCATGTTTGCGGCATCACGCATGCGTCTGATGTTGTGCCCTATGTGCTCCATTACTGATTCCTTTGATCTCACATATGCACATTTTACCCCAAGCAGTTGCACGCATGCGCAGGCGGTTGTATATTTGACCTCATAAAGTTGCATGGATGAGCTTATGTACGACTTCTGGGAAATCCACATTCCGTTCCAACAACGTTTCTGCACTGTGCAGCGCATAGGCGCTGGTGCGTCCGATATCGTTGGAATCGTGGATCTCGAAGAGTGTGGGCGCCGTGGCTTAAGACTGGGCTCGAAGAGAGTCGACTTCTCAATTGACCCTGAGGGGAAACTTCATGACCTGTACCATCCCTGGGAGTCAGTCCCTTCAAGCTTCACTGACATTACCTGCAAGCTCCATCAAGCCCAGCTCAATAGAAGTTGGCCTTGCATTGCTATCAAAGGGTCACCGGCTAAGCTGCTCCAGGGTCACAACGTGTTCGGGCCAGACTGTGCTGCTACTGGCATCCTCGAGCTTATCGCGGCTTTCACTCGAGCCCTGCCCCGAGTCGCTGAAATGCTCGACTTCGGCTCTGCTCACATACGCCGCGTAGACTGCACATACAGCATCCAGCTACCTGACTCCGAGACTATGGCCAATTGCCTGAGCGCCATCGGCCAGCTGTCTCACCGCCATATGCGCCCTTCCAAAGAGGCCGATTACGCATCGACCATCTACTTCAATCGCCGTACCAAAGACATGCAGGACGCTGGACGTGCTCATGTTCTCGTTGTCTACGCCAAAGACTACGAGATGGAGAATCAGCTTAAGAACCTGCAGGCCGCCGCCCGCAAAGAAAAGACCTCCCGCTATGACTCCGTTATCAAGGCCATGCAATCGCCTGAGCTTCAGGAGTTCGCGCAGCATCGTCTTCGTCTTGAGGGCAGGGGGTACACTCGCTGGTTTGAGAAGAAGCAGATCCCGCGCAATGTGTGGCAGTTCCTGAGCTTTGTCTCTGAGTTCGAGAAACGTGAGGGCATGAGCTTCTGTGAGTGGGCGTGGCGTGACATGTTCGCCGACATGATGACCGCCCTGGGCGATAGCAAAGTTCACCTGACTCAGGACGCCACGGTGCAGGAGAAACTGCGTCAGGCTTATGGAAGATGTAAACAGATTTCAAACCCCGATGGCTCATTCACCGACAAATGGAACTACACCCGCGCCGACCGGCTGATGATGTTCTATCGCTCTTTGGCTACTGACGGCTGGGATAAGGTCAAGCGTCTCACGGCTTCCAGCTCGTTCTATGACTCCGTCAAAGCACTCATGGATGTGGGCGTTACCAAGGCTCAGATGCAGAACCTTCGCGCCAAGAAGACCGTTAAACTCCTGCACCTGATCAAGATGGACTTCAACAACCAGCGTCCTGCGAACTATGTCGAGCCGGTGGGCACTGTCCTTGATTCAGCTGGTGATATGTCGAGCATCGGCAGCAAGTTCGGCAAGGGCTTCGTCCAGGCGCTCGGCGAATCCCGCGAGCAGCTGATAGCCAAAGAGGTCAGCAAGGTCTCCGGCCTGCCGCTCGATGTTGCCGGTTCCTGTGTATCTCACCTTATCTCCGGTCGTCCGATTCGCCTCAATGGCGACCTCGGCGGTATGGGTGGCGAGCAGCTGCATCTGGCTGTCTTTGACGATGGCACGTTCGAGCTTGTTCGCGGCAACGTCACCCAGTATCGCGCAGACAACAAGCTCCCCGAACCTGAGCAGCCGCCCGAGTATGACGATGAGCAATTGGCCATCGACTTTGCTGACTATCTGGGGGCTCCTAAGTCCACTGAATTTGATGCCCGTTCATACGCCGATACCGAGCACCGCAAGCTGTCCATCGTGCTCGATGCCCTCCGCACCGAACTGGCCGACGCCGAACAAGACCATGAGAAGATCCCGCAGGCTATCGCGCTGCGTGAACGTATTCGCCACACCAAGGCACGGTTAGACCGGCTCTGGTACTGGGCACATCAGGCCACCGACTCACGGGGCCGCACTATCAAAAGCGAGGAAGAGATATGGCAGGCATGAACATGGTTGTGAACGCCCTTCAGGTGCGTTTTGGCTCAATGGATGAGCCAGGAAAGGAGGCCTTTGATTGGGCCAACATGCACGTGATCGAGGACGAGCTGCAGATTGATAACGGCTTCGCCGGTGTGAACATCGGTAAGCTCCCGCTTGATACCTCCAACGGCAACAAGCTGGCCAAGGATCTGCACGCTGCAGCTCGTGCCGGTGGTGTTCTGCCTGGCCTTATCGAAGTTCAGTTCGCCCCCCAACTGGGCATGAAGCAGACCAAGCTGCTCGTGGTCGGCTGGAAGCCTGTGAGCCAATCCGCTCACGCCAAGGTGTAGTTTCACCGCTCCTTGCCCAAGGTCGGGGCAGGGGGTTCAACCAACCCTATAGGGAGATATGACCATGAAACACCTCACTACCGCTAAGAAGTATCTTGCCGTTCCGTTCCTGCTGGCTCTGGCCTCTCCGGCCTTCGCTGCAGATACCGGCTTTGACGTCAGCAAGTTGACCGATCTGCTCGCCCTGGTACTGGCCGCCGTTGCGCTGCTGGGAACTACCGTTCTCACCATCTATGCGACCGTTGCCGGTTACAAGATGGTTCGCCGTGCATTCTAAGGTAGCAGGGGGCTGGGATGTCATTTCATTACAAGGGAGTGTGCTACCCCAGCCCTGAATCTACCTTGGCCGCTATGGCCGCTGACATGACGGGCGTTGCTAATGGCAATGGTGGTCCCGTCTCTTATTCCACTGTCGTTGATGGTTCGTCACTGAAGACTATCACCAGCGCCGGTTTCCAAACTGTAATCACTCCTCAGCTGCAGCCCTGCCAGCTCATTGACGTTCCTCAAGCCATCGTTATCAACCTTGCTATCGGCGCTGTCTGGGCCGTTGCGTATGGTTACAAGATGATGACCAAGGCGGTTGATGCAGGGAGTGAATCATGACCCCAGAAGCCACCCTGCTGACTATCTGCTTTCTTGGCGGGTTGTGGATCCTCTTCTCCGGTCGTTAGCCAAGGAGGGTCTATGACCGACATGAT
>NZ_CAWNZT010000007.1:0-1123 GCF_963878965.1 Aeromonas sp. HMWF015
GACAAGTTCGCACGGCTTTAGTGGCCTCTCCTGCTTGCCATCCAGTAATCCCCAAGCGGGTGGCCAGCTCACCGGCAGCGGCTACCAGGGCAAAGCGGTTGATCGCACGCCCTACCTGATTACCGGCACCCTCTGGGGTCATAGTCGTGACCAATCGGCGGATCTCGCCCTTCATCCATGCGCTGTGCCCGTTCAGGTCATTGGCCAATGCCTCAACATAAGCACGAAAAGCTGTGCCGTGTTGTCCTTGCAGGTGCTCGCGCAGGGTATCGGCAAACTGGCGGCCATCGGCCATACCATGTAGCTCCTCAAACGCTCCATGTTTGCCGGTATCACTTGGGATCTGGATAGTGCGGATCTCCATACCGGCAAAGGTACGCTGGCCTGCTTGCTCGGCGTGGTCTTCCAGGGAAAGCTCACCGGTAGAGAGGAACAGCAAGCGCCACTGCTTGCGCTCGCGCAGCTCCCCATCCTGGCGGCTCCGGCCCTTGCCCTGTCCGTTAGCCAGCATATAGGCGACCAGACCGGCCTCCCGTCCATCCACCTCCTTGATTTCATCCAGGCACAGCAAGGCATCATTGCGGCGACTGGCGATCCCTTCTATCGCGTTACCGGTGGCTCGCCAGGTATGGGCAAACGCCTCTGGGCCGTACACGCTGGCAGCAGCCATCATCACGGTGGTCTTTCCATCGGTACTCTCACCTTTCAGGTGGAACCCTCCCCCCTCTACCCCGATCAGTGATAGCAAGGGAGCAGCAAAGGCACACGACATGGCAAAGGCTAACCGACTATTACCAACCGCCAGATCGGCAACCTGAGCTTGCCACTCGGCCAAGGTGCCTGACGTGGTGAAGTCGTTATTCACATAGCCGGTAGTTTGCAGGATCACCTCGTTGGCGTCCGGCCCCAAGTTGCCATTTGGCAGCACATAGGCCCGCTTGTGCCAACCAGTGCGCTCGACACAGGTGATCCTGGCTTGTGGCTGGCAGCTCATCAGGTAATCGCGCAGCAGATTCTTTTTGCTCATGTTGATGTAACTGAGCCCGCTTTCCGCCAGCTGGCCGAATACCTCCTCGCCACCTTTGTGAACCAGCATGCGCATGGGCATTGCCCAACGGCGGGT
>NZ_CAWNZT010000008.1:0-1670 GCF_963878965.1 Aeromonas sp. HMWF015
ATTTCGTCCTGGCTGAATTTCAGGCTAGAATGCCTCCCCCACCCTTTGCACTTTCGTCCGAAAGTGCAAAGGCTCTTCCCGATTTCCGCTCTTTTTTACTCTTATCTGATCCACTCGGAGGTGTCAGTGCAACGTTATTGGTCCGAGGCGAAGCAGCTCGTCCGTCTAGCCAGCCCCATACTGGTCGCCCAGGTCGCCCAGGTCGCCATGAGCTTCGTCGATACCGTGATGGCGGGACAGGTGAGTGCAGTCGATCTGGCAGCCGTGTCGGTGGCGTCCAGCTTCTGGCTACCGGTGATCCTGCTGGTGCAGGGGATCATCATGGCGCTCACCCCCATCGTCTCCCAGCTCAATGGCGCCCGTAAACGGGAGGCAATTCGTCCGGCCGTTCATCAGGGCTTCTGGCTGGCACTGATCGTCACCCCGCTGGCGATGATCGCCCTCTATTACAGCCCGCTGGCGTTGCAGTTCATGGATGTGGAACCGGTGATGGCGGCCAAGACCACTGGTTACCTGCACGCCATCCTGTGGGGCCTGCCCGCCTTCGTGCTGTTCCAGGTGCTGCGCAACTTCAGCGAGGGTCTCTCCCACACCATGCCCACCATGGTGATCGGCTTTGTCGGGCTGGCGGTCAATATTCCCGCCAACTACATCTTCATTCACGGCCACTTCGGCATGCCGAAACTGGGCGGGGTGGGTTGTGGCGTGGCCACGGCCATCGTGCTGTGGGCCATGCTGCTGGCGATGATCCTCTATGTGAAGCTCTCCCGTCACTTCACCGAGATCCGCCTCTTCTCCCAGCTGGCTCGCCCCAACGGCAGCCGGATCTGGCGCTTGTTCCGCTTGGGGTTCCCCATCGCCATGGCGATCTTCTGCGAGGTGACCCTGTTTACCGTGGTGGCCCTGATGCTGGCCCCCTTCGGTGCCGAGACGGTGGCGAGTCACCAGATTGCCCTCAACTTCTCCAGCCTGGTGTTTATGCTGCCCCTCTCCATCGGGGTGGGTGTCACCATCCGGGTTGGCCACAGCATAGGTGAAGGGCAGCCCCATCACGCCCGGGTAGCTGCTCGCACCGGCTTGATGCTGGGGATGGCCATCGCTGCTGCCACTGCGGCCATGACGGTGCTGCTGCGCGAGCAGATCGCCTCCATCTATACCGATGATCAGCAGGTGATCGTCCTGGCGGCCATTTTACTGTTCTTCGCCGCCATCTATCAAATCTCCGACTCGGTACAGGTGGTCGCGGCCGCCGCACTGCGCGGTTACAAGGATACCCAGGCGATCTTCTACGTCACCATCGTCGCCTACTGGGGACTGGGGCTGCCCACCGGCATGATCCTGGGTCTGACCGACTGGCTGGTGCCGCGGATGGGGCCGCAGGGCTTCTGGATCGGCTTTATCGTCGGTCTCACCAGCGCGGCCCTGATGCTGGGGGCGAGATTGCGCTACATCTATGGCCGTTTTGCCACTCCGGAAGCCTGCACTAGCCTGTCGCGATCTCAGTAACAGGGCTTGGCGAGCGACAACTCGCCTGCAAAATCAACAGGCTGCGCAAGAACTGGGCAAACAGTCTCCTTTGTGCATATGGCCTGTTGACAGCCTTGGGGGGCATGGGTAGTATGCCGACCACGTCAGCAGCGCTGGCGTAGTGAAGTGAGAAAAAGTGGGTT
>NZ_CAWNZT010000009.1:0-8923 GCF_963878965.1 Aeromonas sp. HMWF015
TAACGATTACCCAAATTACTCTTGTACTAAAGGGAAAGAGACAAGAATAAATAATTTCGAAAGTGGTAGCCGTGGAAAGGTAACTTTTCGCGTGAGAAAACAAATAATTAATGGTGTGCAAATATCAGATCGTCAAGTTGTAGAGATGTATGGCCGTCTAGGGGCTACAACGACAGACTTTAATAATTTGCCAATGTCTAGAATTACGATTACATCTGCAATTTTATATGTACCAGAAGAGTGCGTGATCAATGGTGGGCAGACCATTGAAGTAGAGTTTGGTGATTTGCCGGGGTCGGGATTGGATGGAAATAACTTTGAAAAGACGGTTCCTCTGACATTTCAATGCCGTGGTGGTGTTTTCGAAGGGGATGCTTTGAAGATCAATCTTGGTATTTCTGGAAAACCAACCTCTTTCAGTCAAGACTATCTGCGGACAACTCGGGATGGCTATCAAGGTGGAAATGTTATTTCCGATTTAGGGATAAAATTCAAACAGCTGGATGGTTCTCAGCTGAAGCTGAATACCTTCTATCCGGTTTCCATGCAGGGAAATATCGGTGACTGGGGCTTTATCGCGGCACCGGTAACCCCGTCAGGTGCAGATATTCCGGCGGGCGATTTCTATGCGACTGCCACCATCGTTGCCGAGTTCCAGTGAGGAGTTGTAATATGTTGCGGACATTGTGGATAGGTTTGGCGCTTTGCCCGATGCTGGCCGTGACGGCGGCTCCTCGTGCCAGCAATGACCTGGAATTGCTTGGCAATACGGTCCATCTCCATGGCAGGATCATCGATCAGCCATGTGTGGTTTCTCCTGAATCCCTTGATCAGGAGGTCGAGATGGGGGTAGTTGACGTGAAGGAACTCTATGCCAACGGAGTCGGGCAGCTAGTGCCGTTCTTCATTCGTCTGACCAATTGCAAGCCGGGTATTTTCCGCATGGCCAAGGTGACCTTTACTGGCTCGCAGGATACCGAACTAAGCGGCGGATTGGCATTCACGGCTGGGATTGCCAAGGGGGCAGGCATCCGCCTGTATGACGTGGCTCAATCACCTCTGAATTTGGGTAGTGCCTCCCGCGGCTATCTGCTAGGTGGTGCGGCAGATAATGAGCTGCAATTTTTTGCCAGGGTCGAAGGACATCCAGCGGCATTGACCGCCAAGAACATCCAGCCTGGCGACTATTCTGCCGTCGCCAATTTCATCGTTGCTTATGAATAAACTCAGAAATCATTGCGCTGGATGACTTTTGTATTGCCATGGCTGGGCCAGGTGATGACGCCACCTAGATAACTGGAAAGGTAAATACCTCCGGGCAATTGAATGAACTTGGCTTTTTGTTTGGGGGGCGTTAGCGCCGCGACCAGAGTGGCGACCAGAGCGTTATTGGTCAGCGCCTGCTGGTCAATGAAATTGACAATGGTATTTTTTATCTCAACCGAAATATCGCCATTATCCCGCTCCAGATCCCCAACAGAATCCAGATTGAACAGCGTCTTTCCCTGATTGTCAGTGGCTATCACGGTGGCCACTACTATTTCTCTGTTCATGGTCACAATATATTTACTCTTTCTGGTCATTTCTACCCAGTTGTCTGGTGCCTGACAATCTCTGTGATATCTGACTGTGGTCTCTTGATTATTGTAATAGTTGTTGGAAACATTATTTCCCTGCTGGTTCATGGTTGTGATAACGCATTGAACTTCTTCGGCCACAGGGTGACCGCTACGCAACAGGAAGATATTTTCGGATAATTTCCTGCTACTATTGTTGATGGAAAAATAGCTGATGGCTTCTTTTCCAACCAGAATTGAAATCTGCTCATCAGCTTTACGTGAAACTGGTTTTATCAAGGGCGTCAGTGAATCTATTTTCACATTCAGTGCTTTTTCCGTCTCGCTGGTCATATAGAGAGAAATCTGACCTAAATTGATAGTGCGTAGTGTATTTGCTGTCGCATAGTTATAAATGACGAGGGCTAGTGAAGTCAGCGAGACCAGCAGCAATGCAAACAGCAAAATACGCTTTGGGCTGAAATATCGGTCATATTTGCGGCGAGTATATTGCCGCCTGGCTTGAGGTGCAGGGGAAGGCGTCGGCGCATGAATTTCTTCCGCTGGTGCTGGCTCTTCACTTTCCCCTGCGAGCTCAATCGGAGCACAAAACATATAGCCAACCCGTGGAATGGTATCGATCGCATCCATTAAGCCGAAGGATTCCAGCTTTCTTCTCAACGAGAGTATCTGCCGGTTCAAATTGGTATCGGTATTGTCCTGATTTGGCCACAAGGCATCCTGCAGTTTGCTTCTTGGAATGACAGTGCCTGCCTCATCACACAGCATTTCGAGTAGCTCGGCTTCCTTGTTGCTGAGCTTGATGTCCTTGTCCCCTTTCGAGAGTCGGAATATTGCAGCGGAGAAAAAGATATCCTCTGCAATTTTATAAATTTTGTTACTCATGTGTGACTCGTCTTACTGCCAAGGAGTGCATTTTACCACCATGCAGTCTTTGTTCAAATAATGATAAATCGTCAATTTCTTTTATTATCATATGGTTAGCTTTCCTACTAAATGCATGGTGGAGGGTATGGTACTACAGCCAATTAATTTGGTTCAAAAAATGTGCAAAAAAAAGGCCGTTTATGTAATCGTTCTCACTTATTCAGACTAAGGAGGAGGATTTTGATACCACCAGCATTTTATTTTGAGCCATATGTGTATTTGGATGGCTCCACGGTGTCAATTTTTGTCGCATGAATAATTATTGCGACCTAATGATATTCTGAAATTGTTTCCGCTGTGGCTTGAGATTGCCGCCAAGATTGGGCCAGGGGAGCCAGTGGTCGGGCACCATAAAGCCGGGTAGGGTGCTGCGGATCCAGGCTGCCAGTTCGGAGTCGGGAACCGGTTCGCCGTGCCAGTCGATAAAGGCGGCGGGGCGTTGCCCCCACTCGTCGCTCGGTACCGGCACCACCAGCGCTTGGGCGACAGCGGGATGATCTACCAGTCGCTGCTCTATGATTTCGGGCTGGATGTTTTCGCCACCCGAGATAAAGAGGTTGTCGAGCCGCCCCTCTACCAGCAGTTCCCGTGCCGCAGTGAACCTCCCCTTGTCGCGGGTATGAAACCAGCCCTCGTCATCAAGGGGCAGTTCCAGCTCGCCATCTCGGTAGTAACCGGCAAACAGGGGGGCGCCGCGCACGCAGATCTCCTGCTCCCGGATGTACACCTCCCGCCCCGGTAGCGGTTTGCCAACTACGCCTGCATCGCCGGGGACCGCGGTGCAGACCTGACTGCCCATCTCGGAGAGGCCATAGCTCACCTTGGGTTCGAGCCCCATGGCGCAGAGGCGACTCACCAGCGGTTGCGGGATGGCGGCGCCACCGAGCAGCAATTCGCGCAGGCGGGTACGGGCGGGATCAAAACCCTCTGCCAGCAGGCGCCAGAGCTGGGTCGGCACCAGCGAGAGATGGGTAATGGGTTGCTGTTCAAGCCGCGCCTTGAGCGGCTGACTGCGATCGTCTAGCACCAACGTGGCACCCGCCAAAAAGACCCGAAACAGGATGGCGTAGCCGCCCACATGGAACAGTGGCAGGGAGAGCAGCCAGCCGGACTTCTCATCGAGGGGAATGAGGGTGGCAGAGCCGCGTGCCGAGGCCAGGTGGTTGCAGAGCCGGTGCACCACCGCTTTCGGCGTGCCGCTGGAGCCCGAGGTGAGGATCATGTTGTTGAGCTGGGTCGATGCCAGCGGCCATGTTTCCTCGCTTGCCGGCAGTTCGCGCGTGAAGTCGAGCTGCAGGGGCTGCCAGTTGCCAGCCGGGATCTCCCCTGCCGACCAGAAGGCATCGGCATCGAGTTGTACCGCCAGCTCGCGCTGCTTTTCGAGGGGGAAGGCGGGGTTGAGCGGGCAGAACACCACGCCGCTGCGCACGCAGGCCCACGCCAGCAGCACATCTTCCAGCGCACCGCGCACCACCGCCGCCAGATGAGCGCCACGACGCACTCCGGCTTGTTCCAGCTGTTGGCACAGGCTGTTGAGGCGGGCATCGAGCTGGCGATAACTGAGGGGGGAGACTGCGTGGATGGCAATGCGGTTCGGGGCTGTGATTGCCCGGTGGCGTACCGGGCAAGGTGTCTGTTCGGGTGAACGGGTGGGTTCAATCACGGTAATACAGTTGCTCCAGTCGGCTCAGGTCCGGTTTGCCATCTTCCCCCAGCAGGTTGCCCGCCATCCAGCGGCGGGTATCCAGACCCGGCGCCTGTTCGGGAGCCCATTCGCCTGCCAGATGAAAGAGCTGGTTCAGGCCCAGATCCGATTCGAAGCAGGAGGAGATGATCACCTTGAGCCGCAGTTCGCGGGCGCGGGCGATCAGCGCTTCGCAGTTGGCCAGCGAACCGAGCAGGGTAGGCTTGAGCACCAGTGCGCGCAGTTGCGGGATCGGCTCCCACGGCTTGCCTTGTGCCAGTAGTTCGTCCAGCGCTACCGGCATGCCGGTGCAGTTGGCGACAAAGGCGATGTCGGAAAAGTCGGCGCAGGGGTCTTCCAGATACTCGATGCGATTCGGGTCGAGGTGGCCACAGAAGGTCCACGCCTCCTCGCGAGTCCAGCCCTGGTTGGCATCCAGCACCAGCTTGAGGGAGGGGATGCGGTCGCACAGCAGGCGGATCAGCGCCAGCTCGTCACGCATCGGGTAGCGCGCCACCTTCAGCTTGGCCTTGCCGGGCGTGCGGTGCAGCCACTCTTTCCAGTTGCGCAGCAGCTCCTGGGGGGAGCCTTGAATGAGGGGATAGGGCTCCGGCAGCGGGTTGCGCTGCTCGGGCCATGTCCGGCGCGCGCAGTCGAGGCCAAATTGCACCGACGGCAGCACGGGGTTCGGGGTGTCGCCAGCGGCCAAGGCTGCCAGCGTGGCAAGGGCTTCTGCCTCTGCCTGTTGCAGGCTCTCTTTCGAGAAGCCGGGCAGGGGGGCAATTTCCCCCCAGCCGTCGTTGATGCGCACCAACAGCCCCTCTCGCGCCACCTCCACCTTGCCGTGAAAGGTCAGTGGCTGGGTAAAAGGCAGTTGATAGCGATACAGGGCTAGTGTCATCAGGGGTTCCGCTTGTATTTGGAGAAGTCGGGGCGACGCTTTTCGTTGAAGGCGTTGCGGCCTTCCTGACCCTCTTCGGTCATGTAGAACAGCATGGTGGCATTGCCCGCCAGCTCCTGCAAGCCAGCCTGACCATCACAGTCAGCGTTGAGGGCCGCTTTCAGGCAGCGCAGCGCCATCGGGCTGTTTTGCAGCATTTCACGGCACCAGCGCACGGTTTCGCGCTCCAGTTCTGCCAACGGCACGACGGTGTTGACCAGACCCATGTCGAGGGCTTGCCGGGCATCGTACATGCGGCAGAGGAACCAGATTTCGCGGGCCTTTTTCTGGCCGACGATGCGAGCCATGTAGGAAGCCCCCCAACCGCCGTCGAAGGAACCCACTTTCGGGCCGGTCTGGCCAAACTGGGCGTTGTCGGCGGCGATGGTCAGGTCACACATCATGTGCAGCACGTGGCCGCCACCGACCGCGTAGCCCGCTACCATGGCAACCACAGGTTTCGGGCAGGTGCGGATGTCGCGCTGGAAGTCGAGCACGTTGAGGTGGTGAGTCCCCTCGTCATCCCGGTATCCACCGTAGTCGCCACGGATCTTCTGGTCGCCGCCGGCGCAGAAGGCTTTCTCGCCAAAACCGGTCAGGATGATAGTGCCGATCTGATCGTCATAACGGGCATCGGCCAGCGCCTGCAGCATCTCTTTGACGGTACGGGGACGGAAGGCGTTGCGCACCTGGGGACGGTTGATGGTGATCTTGGCAATACCATCGTTGGACTTGTGATAGAGGATGTCCTCGTAACCGGCGGAGCAATCCTGCCACTCAACCGGAGCATACAGTTCAGCTTCCGTCATTGCTTCAATCATGACTCGTCTCTTCTTGTTGGTTGACCCACTCCGCGAGGAGTCGGGCAAAGTTATCAGGCTGATGGGCGTGCAGATTATGGCCGCCATCCAGCACCAAGTGGTTGATTCTGCGATCCTGGTTCGCCAGCTGGCAAGCCAGCTGATGGAATTTGTGATCCCGCTTGCCACTCACCCAGGTGACCGGCAGCTGGCTCGCCATGAGCCAGGGGACGAGATCCGGCTGCTTGCCTAGCGAAGTGGCGCGCAGCATGGTGGCGATGCCCTGACCGTCGTTGCCAAGGCGGCGGGCGATCTGGCGGGCCCGGGCCGCATCGTCAAGATCGGCAAACACCCCTTGCCGGTACCAGTCTGCCAGCACGTCAGCCAGGGGCTCACGCTCGAAGCGCCGCGCCCACTGTTCATCGTGCTGGATGCGGGCGGCCCGTTCACAGGCCGGTAACCCCGGGTTGCAGTTCTCCAGTAGCAGCCCCTGCAGCCCGGCTGGCTCGCGGCTGGCGTGATAGAGGGCCAGTCGCCCACCCAGCGAGTAACCCGCCAGCAGATAGCGTTCAATGTTGCGGCTGGCCAGCTCGGCGACCAGCCACTGGTGGCTCTGCTCAAAGTCGCTGACGTTGAGAGCGCTATGCTGGCCGTGGCCCGGCAGGTCGAGGGCGATGCAGCGGATGGCGGGCAGCCGGTCGATCACCGGTTGCCAGTCGCCGCCATCCCCCAGCAGACCGTGTAGCATCACCAGCGGCACATGGGCATTTTTATTTGCCACGGATGGCGGCCCCCAGCGCCTTGAGATCATCGGCCACCTGCTCGCTCGGTACCCGGATCTCGATCAAGGTAACGCCATGTTGGAGGGCGGCGCTGTAATCCTGTTCGAACTCGGCCAGTGTGGTCGGCGCCCGATAGGCGAGGCCAAACATGGCGGCGGCATGTTCAAAGCTGAGACCGTGGGGCAGCCGGTAGTAGCTCTCCAGCAGCTCCCCTTCGGTGGGCACCGGCAACATACGGAAGATGCTGCCGCCATCGTTGTTGAGCAGGATCACCACCAGCGGTCGGCTCGCCTTGCTGAGCAGGGCGAGGCTGTTGAGATCGTGCAGGGCGCTGAGATCACCAAGCAGCAGGGTGGTGGGCTCATCGCTGTCCTGCTCGATTGATTGGGCAAACCCGTAGGCGGTGGCGATCAGGCCATCGATGCCGGAGGCGCCACGGTTGGTCATCACCCGGCTCGGCCCCTTGCCCGTTTCGCCGAGCATATCCATCAGTCGGGCTGGCATGCTGTTGCCGACAAACAGTTGGCCTTCGATCAGGCGGTTGAGGCGATGGCAGACCCCAAGCTCGGAGAAGTGCTCGCAGGCGGCGGCGATCTGCTGGCTGGCGTTGTGTTGCAGCTCGGCCAATGTGTGCCAAGGGGCTTGTGTGGTGACCGGATGGGCCGCAGCAAAGGCGCTGGCACTGCAGAGCAGCCGGTTGCGCAGCCGGTAGTCGGGATCCAGCCGCGCCGGTTGCGGATCCACCAGCCAGTAATCCTGCCATGAATGCTGTTTGATGAACTGGCCGAGCCGCTTGGAGACCAGTCGAGCGCCAAATTGCAGCAGCACCTCGGCGCGGCCCAGCTCGGCGACGAATTCAGGGTCGTTGAGCGCCATATCCATGTGGATGAGGTTGCGGCTATCGAAGCGGATCTGGCTCTGCAGATCTGCCAGCAACGGCCAGCCGAGTTGCTCCGCCAGCGCGGCGGCGGCCTGTGCCTGATTCGGGTCGGTAATACGGCCAGCTACAACGATGCCGCGCTGTTGGCGAAAGGGTTCCCACTCCGCCTGAGGGGGGCAGGTGGCCTCGTTCTGTTGCCATGGACTCCAGGGCGTCTGCGAGTTGAGCCAGTCACCGAGGGGGGCCAGATAGTCGGAGAAATCCTGATAGTGCTCGCCCGGGTAAAGGGGCTCGGGGTACATGCAGTTGAAGTGCACCACCCCGGGGGTGAGCGCCTGCTTGGCCAAGGCTTGGTCCACCGAACTCAGCACAAACGCCGCCGGAATGGTCGGGGTGGGGCTCGGCAGGTTCTGCTGATAGACGGGGTAGCGGCCGAAGATCCCCTGCTGGTCGATCGCCTGATTGGCGCCGTTGTCGATAAGCTCGTGAGGGCGATCAGCGGAGAGAATAATCAGCGGCACGCCGGTGAGCTGGGCCTCTGCCACGGCGGGCCAGAGGTTGGCCACCGCAGTACCCGAGGTCATGATCACCGCCACCGGCCGGTTGCTCCCCTTGGCCAGCCCCAGCGCCATAAAGCCGAGACCGCGCTCGTCAAAGTGCAAGTGACGACGAAAGCCCTGATGCGCCGCGGCGGCCATGGTCAGCGGCGCGGAGCGGGAGCCGGGGGCCAGCGCGATGTCGCGCACCCCGAGGCGAAAGAGCTCCTCCAGCAAGAGGGAGGACCAGACGTGGTTGAAGGTGGCGTGCTGGCTCGAAAACGGTGTGCAGGCAAACTCTTCGCTGGCAGGCTCTTTACGGGTGGGCATAGGGGCTCTCGTAGCGTGAAAAGGGTGAATGACTATCCCAGCAGGGAGAGCACATTGGCGATCTTGTTGTCGAGTTCGGCCCACTCGGCGACAGGCTCGGAACCGGCGACAATGCCGGCACCGGCAAACAGGGTAACGCTGCCCGGTTGAATACGGGCGCTGCGAATGGCGACCGAGAACTCGGACGTCTCCCGACTCAGCATGCCGCAGGCTCCGGCGTACCAGCCCCGATCATAGGGCTCGAACTTGCGGATAAAGGCGAGCGCTGCCTCGCGCGGAGCACCGCCCACCGCCGGCGTCGGGTGGAGGGCGTCGAGCAGCTGCCAGTCGCAGACCCCGGGCTTGAGCTCGGCTTCGATATCGCACTTGAGATGCTGCAGCAGCCGCAGTTTGAGAATGCGCGGCTCGGTCAGGGTGGCATCGTGGGTCAGTGGCGCCAATCGGCTGAGGATGTCGGCATGTACCAG
>NZ_CAWNZT010000010.1:0-4343 GCF_963878965.1 Aeromonas sp. HMWF015
TTGCGATCCCCCTCACAGCCTCTCCCGTCAGCAGCCACCATACTGGCACCGGCGAACATGGAGTACGCCACACAATCTGTTCCTCACGAATCAACAAGGATGCTGATGATGAAGAGATGGCTTTTGGTGCTGCTCTGCACCCTGCCCATGCTGGCACACGCCAGCGGATACACCCAGACCCGCTACCCCATAGTGCTGGTGCACGGCCTGTTCGGTTTCGACAAGCTGCTCGGGGTCGATTACTTCTACGGCATTCCCCAGGCCCTGAGCCGGGATGGAGCCAAAGTCTACGTGGCCCAAGTGTCGGCCACCGCCAGTTCGGAACAACGGGGGGAGCAACTGCTCGCCCAGGTTGAGCTGCTGCTGGCTGCCACCGGCGCCGAGAAGGTCAACCTCATCGGCCACTCCCACGGCGGCCCCACCATCCGCTATGTCGCCTCGGTCGCCCCCGGGCTGGTCGCCTCCGCCACCAGCGTCGGCGGGGTCAACTACGGATCCGAGATTGCCGATCTGGTGCGGGCCAATGCCGCCCCCGGCTCGGCCGCCGAGAAGCTGGCTGCCGCCGCGGCCCACGCCCTCTCCGGCATGATTTCACTGCTCTCGGGGGGAAGTCAGCTGCCGCAAGATCCGGTCGCCGCCTTCGATGCCCTCACCAGCGAGGGAGCCAACCAGTTCAACCTGCGCTACCCGGAGGGGCTGCCCAGCAGCTATTGCGGTGAGGGGCCGATGCAGGCCAGTAACGGCGTCTACTACTTCTCCTGGAGCGGACGCGGCAACCTGACCAATCTGCTGGATCCGGTGGATCCTGCGCTGGCGCTGACCGGCGCCTTCTTCAAGGAGCCCAATGACGGACTGGTCGGGGTCTGCAGCAGCCATCTCGGCAAGGTGATCGGCACCGACTACCGGATGAACCATCTGGACGAAGTGAACCAGTCCTTCGGCATCCACCATCTGTTCGAGACCGATCCGGTCACCCTCTATCGCCAGCATGCCAACCGTCTCAAGGAGCTGGGACTATGAAGATAGCCACCCTGCTCGTCGTACCCTGCGCCATCACCCTGCTGCTTGGCGGAGTGTTGCTCTGGCCCACGGCACCGACGGCAGACTCATCCCCCGCTCAAGCCAGCCAGCATGCACAGAGCCACCCGCACGATCCCGAGCAGGAGGCCGTCGATGCCCTGCAGGCGCGCTATCGCACCTTTGTCTCCGCCCAGAGCAGCCTGACGGTACCCACCGAGAGCTCCCTCGCCAGCTTGCAGATCCTGTTTGACGAGCGGGAGCAGCTGCGCCAGCAGAGCTTTACCCCGGCGGAGCAGGCCCAGCTGTTTGCCGAGGATCGACTGATGGAGCAGCTGACCCTGCGCCGCAGGGCGCTGGCGGAGGCGAGAGACAGCGACAAGTCGCAGCTGGCCAGCGAGCTGGATCTCTGGCTGGCGGAGCAACCGGGCTGGTTTCGCGAGGCGGAGGCCAACAGCCGCCTGCTTGAGGAGTTGCAAGAGCTGGCGCAGATGGACCCGGCCAAACGGGAGGCTCTGCTGCTGGAGACAGGGGGGCCGGAAGCGGTGGATCGGATGCGCCAGCTGGAGCAGAACCGGCAAGGGTTCGAGGAGCAGCTCAGCGGCTTTCTGGCCGAGTTCAGACAACTGCCGAACGAGGCCCGGGCCGAACAGCAGCAGGAGCTGCTGGCACGCTGGTTCGAGCCCGGACAATGGCGCCGGGTCGAGGCACTCACCCGGCTCAAGCTGGGGGAGCCACACACCGAATGAGAAGGGGGCCCGAGATGGGCCCCCTTGCTATTGCGCTCATTGCGGCTTGTTGGCACCCGGCAGCAGCTGCCAGGTGAGGCGGGTCACCTGAGTGCCCTGCACCTCGCACTTGAGGCTCAGCTCCTGCCACCCCTTATCCTGACGCAGGGAGACCTCCCCTTCGATCCCCTGCTCGCCAATCTTCAGCTTATCCTGCTCGAAGATCACCTTGTCGCCATGGGCGAGATCCATCAGTTTGCCGTTGCAGAGCCAGTGAGCGAGATCCGCCCCCTTCAGCTTGACGCCCCCCTTGGCCGCCTTCTGTTCGGCCGCGCTCACCACAAACAGCTTGCTCAGCTCGGCAGCCCGCTTGGTGAGCCACTCCTGACGCTGCTGCATGCTCATCTTGCTGACGAACTCGGCGGGCTGACCCTTCTCGTCCAGCCACTGGGTCAGCTTGCCGCTGTCGTCAAAGGCAAACTGGGCGGCGGGCTCTTTGACCCCGAACAGCTTGCCGCCCTTGAAGTAGTAGCGGCTCTCCCCTTCCAGCTTGCCCAGCTCGTTCATGATGGGCACGGCGATGATGACGGGGGCGCCATCGATCCAGGCCTTGATATCGACGCCGTCATGGCTGAATTGACGGGTATCGAGGGCGCTCTCGGCCCCCTTCTCCATCAGGGTAAACTGCTCGGCGAGAGAAGCGGCCAGAGAAGGGAGGGAGCAGAATCCCAGGGTCAGCGCGATCGCTGTGTTGCGCATTGAGTTGTACATAACACTCCTGTGATGGGCCATCCGGCCCGTGGTTAACTCTCTGTCAGCCAGGCCCGCAGTCCTTCCCGGTGAGCATCGCTCAGGGGCAGGGATTGGCGGGCCCGGTAGTCAAAATGGATCAGGGTCGTTTCGGCGGTGACGGCCAGTTCGCCGCCCTGCCAGGCCTCCTGCCAGACAGTGAAAGAACTGGTGCCGATGCGGCGCACGCCAGTCTTGATGGTGACCGGCTGGCCGTAGAACAGCTCCCGTTTGAACTGCACCGTATAGCCCGCGATGATCAGATGCCAGTTATGCACATCCAGATCGGGGGAGAAGATCCGGAACAGGGGATCCCGCGCCGATTCGAACCAGACCGCCGGCACCGTATTGTTGATATGGCCGAGGGCATCCGTCTCCTGAAAGCGGGGTTGGATCTGCATTTCCAGCATGAGTTGACTCCTTGTCTCTTTGTTTCTGTCCTTGTCCGTTCATGGGACATCAGTGGCCAATGGGGTGGCAGCCGGGCATCACCAGCGGATCAGCATGTTACATGATACTGCTGGCCCAAGCACAGGGATGCCAGCGGCCCTGCGCGACCGGCCAGCGGGTGTCGCAGCGCGGCGGATTGTAGGGCTGCACAGAAAAGCGGGCAGTAAAAAGCCCCGCACATCTTGGCTGTGCGGGGCTGGTGCAGATAACCAAACGGCTCGGGGACTAGCCGAGCAGATCGAAGCGATCCGCATTCATCACCTTGTTCCAGGCGGTGATGAAGTCACAGACAAACTTCTCCTTGTTGTCATCCTGGGCATAGACCTCGGCATAAGCGCGCAGCACCGAATTGGAGCCGAACACCAGATCCACCCGGGTGGCCGTCCACTTCAGCGCGCCGCTGCGGCGATCGCGGATCTCGTAGAGATTGCTCGCTTTCGGCAGCCACTGATAGTCCATGTCGGTCAGGTTGACGAAGAAGTCGTTGCTGAGCACCCCGACCCGGTCGGTAAAGACCCCGTGCCCGGTACCGCCATGGTTGGTGCCGAGCACCCGCATCCCGCCAACCAGCGCCGTCATCTCGCAGGCGGTGAGCCCCATCAGCTGGGCACGATCCAGCAGCAGCTCCTCCGCCGTCACCACATAGTCCTGCTTCAGCCAGTTGCGGAAGCCGTCGGCCAGCGGTTCCAGCACCTCGAACGAGGCCACATCGGTCTGGGCCTGAGTGGCGTCCCCCCGGCCCGGCGCAAACGGCACGCTCACCGTCACTCCGGCGGCCTGGGCAGCCTGCTCGATGGCGAGGTTGCCCCCCAGCACGATGAGATCCGCGACGCTGACGCCACACTCGGCCGCCAGCTTGTCATAGACCGCCAGCACCTTCGCCAACTTCGCCGGTTCGTTGCCCGGCCAATCCTTCTGCGGCGCCAGCCGGATGCGGGCGCCGTTGGCACCGCCCCGCTTGTCGGAGCCACGGAAGGTACGGGCACTATCCCAGGCGGTACTCACACGCTCGCTGATGGAGAGGCCGCTGGCGGCAATCCTGGCCTTGACCGCCGCCACGTCATAATCGGCACGTCCGGCTGGCACCGGATCCTGCCAGATCAGATCTTCTGTCGGCACATAGGGGCCAACATAGCGGCTCTTCGGCCCCATATCCCTGTGGGTCAGCTTGAACCAGGCGCGGGCGAAGGCGTCGGAGAAGGCCGCCGGATCATCGCGGAAACGCTCGGCAATCTTGCGATACTCGGGGTCGAATTTGAGCGCCATATCGGCATCCGTCATCATGGGTTTGCAGCGGAGCGACGGGTCCTCCACATCCACCGGCATATCCTCTTCGGCGATATTGATCGGTTCCCACTG
>NZ_CAWNZT010000010.1:4353-9578 GCF_963878965.1 Aeromonas sp. HMWF015
GTACTTGAACAGCAGATCGAAGTAGCCGTTGTCCCATTGAGTCGGGTGGGTGGTCCAGGCCCCCTCGATGCCGCTGGTCACAGTATTGCGGCCGATGCCGCGGCTGTGGTGGTTAATCCAGCCGAGCCCCTGCTCCTCGAGGTTGGCCCCTTCCGGCTCGGGCCCGAGCTGTTTGGCGTCGCCGTTGCCGTGAGCCTTGCCTACGGTGTGGCCACCGGCGGTCAGCGCCACCGTCTCTTCATCATCCATCGCCATGCGGGCGAAGGTAACTCGCATATCCTGCGCGGTTTTCAGGGGATCGGGCTGGCCATCCACCCCTTCCGGGTTGACGTAGATAAGCCCCATCATCACCGCCGCCAGCGGGTTTTCCAGATCCCGCTCGCCGGAGTAACGACCACCCGGCTTGCCGCTGGGCGCCAGCCACTCTTTCTCCGATCCCCAGTAGATATCCTTCTCCGGGTGCCAGATATCCTCGCGGCCAAAGGCGAAGCCGAAGGTCTTGAGCCCCATGGACTCATAGGCCACGGTGCCCGCCAGAATTATCAGGTCGGCCCAGCTGATCTTGTTGCCGTACTTCTTCTTGATGGGCCACAGCAGGCGACGGGCCTTGTCGAGGTTGGCGTTATCCGGCCAGGAGTTGAGGGGGGCGAAACGCTGGTTGCCGCTGCCACCGCCGCCCCGGCCATCGGCGATGCGGTAAGTCCCGGCCGAGTGCCAGGCCATGCGGATCATCAGGCCGCCGTAGTGGCCCCAGTCGGCGGGCCACCACTCCTGACTGTCGGTCATCAAGGCGGTCACATCCTGCTTGAGGGCCGCCATATCGAGCCCCTTCAAGGCTTCCCGATAGTTGAAACCGGCCCCCAGCGGATTGGTCTTGGTATCGTGTTGGTGAAGAATGTCGAGGTTGAGGCTCTTCGGCCACCACTCCATTCTGGACGTCTCGACGGAGGTGGTTCCCCCGTGCATGACCGGGCATTTTCCTGCGGAACTGTCTGAATTGTTGCTCATCGTTTTCCTCATTTGCTCTGCTGTCCATAACCTGAAACAGCATGGCACAGAGGCGTGACACAAACTGTGCAGCAGCGGCCGATTTAGGGATCTTTCACGCAAGCGGCCACGGAACGCCCGTCAGCCGCGACAGAAATTGGACGAACTATGGCGCCTCTGCGGGCTGATGGGTCGGCTCGGGCCGCAGCCAGGCACTGCGAAAATCGAACCAGCCGAGCGCCGTCATCCTCACCCCGTGCACGCCGACCCGGCTCTCCAGCTCCAGCCAGTGGTGAAACAGCGGCACAAACCAGCTCTGCTGCTGCACCCTTGCCAGTAGGGCGCGGGGGCCAGGCTCCTCACCGCTGGCGCGCCACTGCATCAACCCTTGCCACAACTCATGCTGACTGCTCCACACCTTGCGCAGCAACGGGGTGCCCTGCAACCAGGCGTAGGGGGCAAAGGGGCCGGCATGTTCGAGGTTGAGGGTGCCGAGCCAGAGATCCACGTCTTCATCCTCGCCACTCACCCAGCGACCGTAATCGAGGGTGCGCACCTCGAGCCTGATCCCCTGTTCGGCCAGCAGGCTACTCATGGCGTTGGCGCACTCGTTGAACTCCAGATGCTGGTTGAAGCAGGCCAGCACCAGTCTCCCCGGCAACTGCGCAGGCGTGGGCAAGGGCGTGGGCAACGCTTCGCGCCAGTGAGGAAGCAGGCCGAGGGCGCTGGTCCAGCCCCGTTGCAACTCGGGGGCGACCCGCCCCATCAGGGCCACCGGATTGAGCAACTGGCCGAGCCACTGCCGCAGAGCGGGATCCTGCAAGGATCCGGAGCGATCGTCCTGCAGCAGAAAGTAGCATCCCGACTCCAGCTCCGATTCGCCGCGCATGGTGCCGAGCTCAGGGCTGTCGCGCCCCAGCTGCAGGTGGGTCTCCAGCCGCTCCGCCAGTTCAGGCAGCATCCAGATATCGATCTCGTCGAGCAGGGCGCGCAGGCCGAAGTAGTCGTCAAACGCCGCAAGGCAAAGATGCAGGGGATCGTTCACAGCCACCCGGTAGGGGCCGGTGCCCACAGGTTGCAGAGCAAAGCCCGCCTCCCCCTTGAGCTCCCGCGGCAAAATGGTCGCCACCGGCTCCGCCAGCAGGTGGGGCAGCCAGGGATCCGGGCTGTCGAGATAGAGATCCAGGGTGCGCGGCCAGGGGCTCTCCAGCCGAGCCAGATGTGCAAACAGCGGGCGATCCCGCAGGGCCAGCAGGCTCTCCATCACATCTTCCACCACCAGCTCGCGACCGTGGTGAAAACGCACCGCCGGGCGCAGGTAGAAACGCCAGTGACAGGGGCCCAGACACTCCCAGTGGTGGGCGAGATCCCCTTCAATTTCCCCATTTTCCTCATTTCGCCGGGTGAGGCCGTTGAAGATCTGGCGGCTCAGGTGAATTTCGGAGCGGCGCATCGGGCCGGTGGGCAGCAATTGCGGCAGCGGCCGATAGTAGGGCACCCGCAGGATCTGGCGCCCCTCGCGGGTGGCCTGACCGAGCTGTTCGATCAGCAACGGAGTGAGCAAATCGAGGCGATCCTCGGCCAGCCGCACCGCCTGCGCCAGCTGGCCCTGACTGAGCAGATCCCGCAAGCGGCGCCGGGTCAGGCTCTCCTGACTGTCGAGCAAGGTGAGCCGGGAGCGCCGCCCCCGCCCCGCTTCCGCCGACCAGCTGAGCCAACCCTGATCCTGCATCCGCCGCAGCAGCAGGCGGGCGTTGCGCGGGGTGCAGCAGAGCAGATCCGCCACCTCGGCGAGGCTGATCTCCCGCTCATCGCTGCCAAGCAGCTGGGCGAGTCGTTGAAATTGCTGGTAGAGGCGGCCGGTCGGCATAAAAGAGGAAATCCTGTTGCTGTAAGTCATCAGTTTTTACTTCCGCATTTTAGCTCAATACTGCTGATGAACGTGAGAACCACAGTAGAGGAGCACCATCATGATCCACGCCAACCCCCTCAAACCGAACCGGATCCAGCAGACCTTGCGCCGTTACTTCAAGCGGATCCTGCCGCGCCCCTTGCCACTTATCGAAGATCCCATGCAGCAGCTCAACCGCCTGATGCAGTGGGACATGAACCAGATCGATGACAAGGAGTATCGCCGTCGTCTCTGAGTGCGGACCATGCCAGCCACTCAGGACGGGCATCCCCTGCGGGAGACACTGCTTTGCCGGATCTTGCTGTTTACATCGGCCACGGGCCTGATAGATTGGACGTCTATCCATCTATAACTGCAACAAGCAACATCCAACAAGGAGTGTGTGATGAAAGATGCGACCCTGGCCCTGCACCATGGCTTTTCCAGCGACCCCACCACCAAAGCGGTCGCCGTGCCCATCTACCAGACGGTGGCCTACGAGTTCGAGAGCGCCCAGCACGGGGCGGATCTGTTCAATCTGGCGGTGCCGGGCAACATCTACACCCGCATCATGAACCCCACCAACGATGTGCTGGAGCAGCGGATGGCCGCGCTGGAAGGGGGGATGGCCGCGCTGGTGGTCTCGGCAGGTTCCGCCGCCATCACCTACGCTATTCAGGCGCTGACCGCCGCCGGTGACAACATTGTCTCCACACCCCAGCTCTATGGTGGCACCTACACCTTGTTCGCCCACATGCTGCCGAGTTTCGGGGTCGAGGTGCGCTTCGCCAGGGACGACAGCGCCGAGGCCATCGCCGCCCTTATCGACGACAAGACCAAGGCGGTCTACTGCGAGAGCATCGGCAACCCGGCGGGCAACATCGTCGATTTGGCCGCACTGGCCAAGGCAGCCCACGCCCGTGGTGTGCCGCTCATCGTCGACAACACGGTCGCCACCCCAGTGCTGTGCAAACCCATCGAACACGGCGCCGACATCGTGGTCCACAGCCTCACCAAATATGTCGGCGGCCACGGCAACTCGCTGGGTGGCGTCATCGTCGACTCGGGCAAGTTCCCCTGGGCGGATAACGCCGAGCGCTTCCCACAGCTCACCAAACCCGAACCCTCCTACCACGGGGTGGTCTACACCGAGGCCTTTGGCCCGGCTGCCTTTATCGGGCGGGTGCGTACCGTGCCGCTGCGCAATACCGGCGCGGCGCTGGCGCCGATGAACGCCTTCCTGCTGCTGCAAGGGCTGGAGACTCTGAGCCTGCGCATGGAGCGCCACGTGGATAACGCCCTGCGGGTCGCCCATCACCTCAAGCATCACCCCAAGGTGGCCTGGGTCAGCTATGCCGGTCTGCCGGGTCATCCCCACTATCTGCTGGCAGAGAAGTACATGGCCGGTCGCCCCTCGGCCATCCTCTCGTTCGGTCTGAAGGATGGTTACGAGGCGGGGGTGCGCTTCTACGATGCGCTGAAGATCTTCAAGCGGCTGGTCAATATCGGCGATGCCAAGTCGCTGGCCTGCCACCCGGCCTCCACCACCCATCGCCAGTTGAGCGAGGAGGAGCAGGCCAAGGCCGGGGTGAAACCCGAGATGATCCGGCTGTCGGTGGGGATCGAGGCGATCGAGGACATACTGGCGGATCTGGATCAGGCGCTGGAGGCCTGAGTCAGTCAGCAAGGGAGCGGGCATCAGCCCGCTCTTTTTTAGCCATCGGTGAACCGCCCCCCTTGCCCGCTCGTATATCCCATCCTGCCACCGTATCGAGGTCCTTATGATAGTCCTGCACCACCTGAACAAATCCCGCTCCCAACGCATCATCTGGCTGCTCGAAGAGCTGGGCCAGCCCTATGAGATCAAGGCGTATCAGCGCGATGCCACCACCTTTCTGGCACCGCCCGATCTAAAAGCCATCCACCCCCTCGGCAAGTCGCCTGTTATCGAGCTCGACGGCCGGGTGCTAGCGGAATCGGGCGCCATCACCGAGTACCTGATTGCCCGCTACGCCGCCGAACGGCTGGCTCCGGCACCAGATAGCCCCGAGTACCCCGAGTACCTGCAGTGGCTCCACTTTGCCGAGAGCTCAGGCATATTGCCGCTGTTGCTGGATATGTTCGTGCGCAAAGATGGCAGCCCGATGCGTTTCCTGCCGGACTACGCCAAAGCGGAGTGTGCCAAGGTGCTGGGCTACCTCAACGATGTACTGGCCACCCGCCACTATCTGGTGGGGGATCGCCTCTCCGGCGCCGACATCATGAACTCCTTTCTGGTGGATCTGCTGGCGCAAAGCGGCCAGCTGCCCCACTTCCCGCATCTGCAAGCCCACTGGCAGCGCCTCAA
>NZ_CAWNZT010000010.1:9588-13937 GCF_963878965.1 Aeromonas sp. HMWF015
CTGATCCGAGTCGCCACCATGCAAAACGCCCCGACTGTCGGGGCGTTTTGTTATGCGGGCAGAGCACGCTTTACTTGGTCTGCGGCACCTTGTCCCGGCGCGACTTCCACCACCATCTCAAGCGGATCTGGGAGATCAGCATCCCCGCCAGCATCAGGGCACAACCGGCGATAGCGCGCTCGTCCAGCGTCTCACCCAGCAGCAACACGCCACCCACGGCGGCAAACACGGTCTCCAGACTGAGGATGATGGCGGCGTGGGCCGGATGGGCACCCCGCTGCCCCACCACCTGCAGGGTATAACCCACCCCGACCGAGACCAGCCCGGCATAGAGCAGCGCCTGCCAACCGGCCACGGCGCCAACCACAGTCGGGGTTTCGATGACAAAGGCGGTGGCGAGGCTGAGCAGGCCGCAAACCACGAACTGCACTCCGGCCAGCTTGATGGGGGCAACCCGGTTGGAGTAGTGATCCACCAGCAGCAGATGAATGGCCCAAAACAGGGCACCGGCCACCTGCAGCAGATCACCAAAGCCGATGGTGAACTCGTCGGTGACGCTCAGCACATAGAGACCGCTCAGCGCGATCAGGGCACCAATCCAGGTATTGAGCCCGCTCTTGTGGCGCAGCAGCAGCCCCAGCACGGGCACCAGAATGATATAGAGTCCAGTGATAAAACCGGCCTTGGCAGCTGTGGTATAGAGCAGCCCTACCTGCTGCAGGGAGGCGGCACAGAACAGCACCAGCCCGGCCAGCACACCACCGGTCAGCAGTTGGCGATGATCGCCCGCGACGGCAACAGGCTGACGGGATTTGAGCCACCAGAGCAGCGGCAGCAGAGAGAGGGCTCCGAGCAGAAAGCGCAGGCCATTGAAGGTATAGGGCCCCATGTGATCCATCCCGAGGCGCTGGGCGACAAAGCCCATACCCCAGATGGTGGCAGCCATCAGCAACATCAGATTGGAGCGCATGGCGATTCTTCCTTAAATCGGCGCGTGACGGGTTATCCGATCCAAGATACCCGCCTCCCTATCCTCTTGTCTCCACTCTCTTGTTTCCGATCTCTTCACTGCCACCCTCTCACCACAGGTCACAGCAGGGGCGGCTTGGTCAGCACCGCCAGCAGGGCGACCAGCACCAGATTACCCCGCAGGATCCACACCACCCGAAAGTGCTGCTGGATGGAGATCATCGGCGCCTTGCCCAGACGCAGGGCGCGACGCCAACGATAGAAGAGCCGGCTGGGGTAATCGAGGGAGCAGACAATCAGCAGAAACAGCCCCATTTTGAGGCCGTGGACAGGATGGGCAAAGATCTGCGCCACCGAACTGGCATGCTCGTGGGCCAGCAGACAACCGGTGGCAAAGATGGAGAAGAGCGCCAGCGCCGCCACCCCATCTGCCAGCAACAGACGGCGCACCCGTACCATATTCAGGCCGCGACGAAAAATCAGATATTCGACACAGAGGGCCAGGATCAGCACAGCTATGCTGCCGTAGTGGGCCATTGCGAGCAGAGTGTGGTTCAGCATCGGAAAAATCTCATTTTCTGCCTTTAGACGCGCCGCACCGCATCATATATGCTGGTGTCACCCGAGACGAAAAGGATCTGTTCATGTCCCCCGGCAAGCCCAAGAACACTTGGTCTTTGATCACCCGCATGCGGCTGGGCCTCCTGTTGCTCTTTATTCCGGTCTTGCTGCTTGGCAGCATCTACTACCTGCATATGAAGCGCACCCTGCATTACGAGCAGCAACAGAACCTGATTGCTCGTAATACCCAGTATTTCCACACCCTGATCGAACCCTATCTGGCGACACTCAAACGCCAGTTTACGCTCATTTATCAGCAGGTAAATTATCAGGACTTCAGCGGCCCGCAAATCCGCAATGGCGAGCGCTACCTGCAGCAGTGGCAGGCCTATCACAAGGTGATGGAGCTCGATTACGTCTATGTCGGCACCGAACAACGCAAGATGCTGATCCACCCCTCCTGGCAGGCCGATGAGAACTTCGATCCCAGAACCCGTCCCTGGTATCTGCTAGCCGCCAACAATCCCGACAAGATGGTCTGGACTGATCCCTATTACGACTACACCCTTGGCACCCTCACCATAGCGCTGGCAAGGGTGATCGAGGATCCTGACGGCAAGCGGGTCGGTGTGCTCTCGCTGGATACCCAGCTCACCCCCCTCGCCAGCTGGCTCAACAACAAGCATGATGAGTCCCACCCTCTGGGGGCGGGCTATCAGATCCTGCTCAATCATGACGGGCTGGTACTGGCCCATCCGGATCGCGAGCAGGTCTTCAAACCCCTCGCCCACCCCGACTGGCTGACACAGATGCAACAGCCGCAGGGGTTCTTCCTCGATGATGCCAGCGGCATGATGGTCTCCTACGACCGCATCCCGGAGCAGCGCTGGATCCTGCTCAGCGTGATCCCAACCGCGGGCCTCAATCAGATAATCGACAACGTATCCCTCAACGTGCTCGCCATGATAGCGCTCGCCTCCATCCTCTATCTGCTGCTGGCGCTGCGCTGGTCACGTTACTTCCGCCGCATGCTGCAGGAGATAAGTGGCATGATCCGGGTCAGTTTTAATGGCGACCAACGCGTACCGGAACACCAGATGAGTGAGCTATCGGCTATTTACGCCGAGATGGCGGCCGCCAGCAAAGAGGTTGCTGATGTGCGTCTGCAAGCCAATCAGGACAAACTCACCGGCCTCTACAACCGCCGCTTCTTCGACGAGTGCCTGCAAAAGCAGAGCCGCAGTGGCGCCCCTTTCGGGGTGGTGATGTTCGATCTGGATGACTTTAAACGGGTCAACGATACCTATGGCCATCAGGCGGGGGACGTGGTGCTCAAGCGGGTGAGCAAGCTGGGCATGAATCTGTTCCACGACTGGGGCTGGTTCTGCCGCTACGGCGGCGAGGAGCTGGTGCTGATCTTCCGGCTGGAGATGAAAATGAACGAGGTCGCCTCCCTGCTGGAAACCTTCAGAATCGCGGTCGAGCAGCTGGAATGGCGCGAACCCGACCTCAGCATCACCATCAGCGGCGGGGTGGCCATCAGTCACTCGGGGCTCTCGGCCAAGGCGCTGGTAGAACTGGCCGATAGCGGGGTTTATCAGGCCAAACGGGAGGGGAAAAACCGCCTCTGCTTCCCCCAGATCCGGGTCAGCGATCCGATGGAGGATGAGCTTCCTCCCCACTTCGATCAGACCCGACAGCGGGCCCATCAGTAGAAAGTGATCGCCACAGGGACACGGAAACGATGAGAGAGGCAATCGCCTCTCTCTTTTTTTGTCTGTTTTTTCTTGCCGCTTTTAAGCGTGTTTGATCGCTCGCCTCAGCGCTGCCACTCCCACACCGGCCAACCCAGCTCCCCGGCCTGCTGGCGCAGCGCGGGGGCCGGATTGACCGCATGGGGATGAGCCACCGCCCGCAGCATCGGCAGATCGTTGTGGGAGTCGCTGTAACCAAAGCTCCCCTGCCAGATCTGCTCCCGCCCGGCAAACAGCTGGTTGATGCGGGCCACCTTGCCTTCGCGAAAACTGAGGGTGCCGCGAGTCTGGCCGGTAAGCATCCCCTCCTCCTCATCGAGCAGGATGGCGACGCAGTGATCCATTCCCAGCATCTGCGCCATGGGGGCCACCAGATGCTCGCCGGAGGCAGAGATCAGCACCAGCTCGTCGCCCCGCTCCCGATGCCATTCGATACGCGCCAGCCCCTCGGGGTAGAGGCGCTCGCGCAGCACCTGCTCGGCAAAGTGGTGGCACTGCTGGCTGAGCCACTGGCGCGACTTGCCCGCCAGCGGCTGCAGGGTGAAAGCCATGTACTGGTGCATATCCATCTTGCCCTGATGGTAGAGGGACATCATCCCCTGCTCTTCGGCAATCATGTCCGCCGGGGCCAGCTCCTGGGCCACCATGTACTCCAGCCAGAGGCTGGCGGAATCCCCGGCAATCAGGGTCTCGTCCAGATCAAACAGTGCCAGTGCCAGTGCCATGAGGGCTCCTTGCGGTAACAACGAAAATGAAACGAGGTGTCATGCTACCTCACAGAGTTGATCCCGGGCCACCGCCAGGGTCACGGCACTGCCGGTGGCCAGCAGATCGCCAGCCGAGCGATTGAGGCAATCCACCGTCAACAGCCCCGCCTCGCACTCCACCTGATAGCGGATGACGTTGCCGAGCAGCTGTTGCTGACGAATGATGCCGGGCAGGCTGGGCTCGCTGCTGGTCGCCCCGGCGGGCAGCAGGGTAATGGACTCCGGCCGCAGCGCCAGCTTGCCCTGAAAACGGGGGCCGAATAGCGACTTGCCCTGCTCGGCGCCAAGCAGGTTGTAG
>NZ_CAWNZT010000011.1:0-230 GCF_963878965.1 Aeromonas sp. HMWF015
CGATAAAGCCCGCCACAAACTCGCTGGCAGGACGGGTGTAGATCTGCTCCGGCGTGCCGCTCTGGACGATGGATCCCTTGTTCATCAGGAAGATCCGATCCGACATGGTGAGCGCCTCCTCCTGATCGTGAGTCACGAAGATAGTGGTGAGTTCGAGCCGCTGCTGGATCTCGCGGATCTGCTGGCGCAGGCTGCGGCGGATGCGGGCATCCAGCGCCGAAAGCGGCTCG
>NZ_CAWNZT010000011.1:278-6744 GCF_963878965.1 Aeromonas sp. HMWF015
ATAGCGGCGCTCGAAGCCGGTCAGCTCTACCAGTTCCAGCGCCTCTTTCACGCTGGCCGCCAGTTCCCGCCCCGGTTGGGGCTTCATCTTGAGGCCGAAGGCGACGTTGTCCCACACCGTCATGTTGGGGAACAGCGCATAGCTCTGGAACACCATGCCGATGCCCCGCTTCTGGGGCGCCTGCCAGGTAATGTCCTCACCGGCCACCCGCACCTGACCGCCATCCACCGGGGTGAGCCCCGCCAGCGCCCGCAGCAGGGTCGATTTGCCGCAGCCGGAGGGGCCGAGCAGGGTCACCAGCTCCCCCTTACGAATGCCAAACTCGATCCCCTCGAACACCGGGGTATCGCCGTAGGATTTATGCAACTGATTGACTTCTAAATGAAACATCTTGGATCACCGATGAAATCTGTTGGCCGCCCAGGTGAGCAGCAGGGTCAGCAGGAAGTAGCTCATCACCAACGCACTGGTGAAGTGGCCCGAGGTGGCACGCATGTTGTAGAGGTAGACCTGCAGGGTCTCGTAGCGGGTGCCCACCAGCATGTTGGCAAACACGAACTCACCGAGCAGGAAGGAGAGCGAGAGAAACAGCGCCGCCAGCAGCCCCTTGCGCAGACAGGGGATCACCACCAGCAAAAAGGCGCGCCGACTACTTGCCCCCAGCAGATGAGCGGCATCCATCAAATCCCTGAGCGGCACCCCTTGCAGGCTGTTGGCCAGCGCCCGGTACATAAAGGGGAGCACCACGGTGAACCAGGTGCCGATCAGGATCCACGGCGTGCCGATAATCGGCAGCGGGCCGTCGGCGTAGATCTGCAGCAACCCCACCGACGAAACCACAGGTGGCACCGCGAAGGGGAGCAGGATCAGCAGGTTCATCCAGGGATCCAGCTTTGGGAAGTAATAGGCCACCACCAGCACGGTGGGCACCAGTACCAAAGTCCCCAGCAGCAGGGTGGCGAAGCAGACCAGCAGACTGCGGCCAAACGCCGCGAGAAAGCGCGGGTCGCCCCACAGCTTGAGATACCAGTCGAGGGTGAAGCCATCCGGCAGCAGGGTCGCCCCCCAGCGGGTGGAGATGGAGTAGAGAAAGGTGGCCAGCAGCGGCAGCAGCAGGGTGGCGACCAGCGCCACCAGCACCCACTTGGGCCAGCGCGGTTGCAAATCATGCATGGGATTGCCCCTTGTTCACATAGCTCTTTTTCAGCAGCCACTGGTTGGCGGCCGTCACTACCCCCAGCAGCACCATCAGGATCACCGCCAGCGCCGCCGCCATATTGGGCTCGAGGAAGATATCGCCGGAGACCAGACTGGCCACCCGGATGGTAACCAGATTGAAGTTGCCAGTGGTGAGGGCGTAGGCGGAGGCATAGGCCCCCACCGCGTTGGCAAACAGGATGATCAGGGTGCCGAGCAGCGCAGGCGTCAGCACCGGCAGTGCCACGTGCCACACATACTGTCCCTTGCTCGCCCCCAGCAGCGCGGCAGCCTGCGGCCACTCATCCTGCAGCGCATCGAACGCCGGGTAGAGCAGCAGCAGGGCGAGCGGGATCTGGAAATAGGTGTAGATGAGGATAAGGCCGCTGCCCGAGTAGAGGTTGAAGCCGTCGATCAATCCCCAGGATTTCAGCAGCAGGGTCACTGCACCATTGATGCCGAGAATGATGATAAAGGCGAATGCCAGCGGCACCCCGCTAAAGTTGCCGGTCATGGTGACAAAGGCCAGCAGCACCCGCTTGACCCGCTCGCCGCTGTGACGCAGCGCTGCCGCCCCGAGAGTGCCGATGGCAAGCCCCGCCAGACTGGCGATACCGGCAATGCGCAACGAGTTGCCGAACGATTGCAGGTAGAAGGGGGAGCTCAATATCTCCCGGTAGTAGTCGAGGCCCCAGCCATCGGGGGTCTGAAAGCTGCCCACCAGCACCCACACCATGGGGGCGAGCTGGAACAGGATCATCAAGAGAATAAACGGCAGCAATACCAGTGCAGGCAGCCAGTGGCGGCGCACCTTGTGCTTGGTGGCCACGGGTTGATCCACCAGGATCTCGGTGGTGGCAGGCATCATCAGTGCACCTCGCGCATAAAGGCCGCCTTGAGCAACGGTGGCGCTGCCGGCTTGTCGTGGGGGATGCCCAGCAGATCGGCCATCAGGGCGCAGAGCTGGGTCTGGGCGATCACTACCCCATCCGGCCAGCGCTCGATAAAGGCATCGCCAAACAGCCAGAGCGGCACGGTGCGCTCTTCGGGCAGGGTGCCGCCGTGGCTCAGGTCGTTGTTCATGCCGTGATCCGAGGTGATCACCACCTGATACCCCTCCGCCAGCCACTGGGGCAGCAGATCGGCCAGCAGGCTGTCCATCCGGCGCGCCTGATTGCGGTACTGGCGGGAATCGAGGCCAAACTTGTGGCCCGCATCGTCCACCCCCATCGGGTGGATCAGCAGAAAATCGGGATCGTACTGGCTGCGCAGCCATTCCCCATCCATCAGCAGATGGCTGTCGGGATAGTTGTCATCCCAGTAGAAGCAGCCGTGCTGGATGGGCAACTGCTCGTCATGAGTAAAGCGATCACGGGCAGCCAGCCAGGGGCTGCGGTTATAGAGTTCGCTCACCCAGTAGTAGGCCGCCGCTGCGGTGCGTTTGCCCGCAGCGCGGGCCAGATGGAAGATGGAGTCATGCAGACTGAGGCGACTCACCCCGTTGTGGGTGATGCCGCTCACCACCGGCGGCACGCCGGTCAGGATGCACTCGTAGAGAGGCCGGGAGAGAGACGGCAGGGCAGCATTCAGAGTCGTATGCAGGCCCCGCCCCGCCTCCACCATGCCACCGAGGTAGCCCATGGTGTGGGCTACCTCGGCTGCCAGACCATCCACAAGTACCACTATCACCTTGTGTTGCACTGGATTCCCTTACTGCATGTTGATCATGACGGTTTCTTGCCACTGGCGCGGCAGGGCTTTGGAGCTCTGCTCCCAGGCGGCGTGATCCTGCACCGGCTTGGCATTGGCGTACTGCTCGGCTGGCAGCAGCTTGGCCTTCACATCATCCGGCAGCGCAACGTTGCTGCGGATCGGGCGGGCATAGCCACGGGCCAGGTTGATTTGACCGGCATCAGAGAGGATGTATTCACGGGCCAGCTTGGCAGCGTTGGGGTTCTTGGCCCACTTGTTGATGATGGTGGTGTAACCGGCAATGACGGAGCCGTCACTCGGGATCACCACATCAAACTTCTTGGGGTCGATCTGGTCGCGGTAGTTGAGGGCGTTGAAGTCCCACAGCACACCCACTTCCACCTCGCCCTTCTCGATGTTGGCGATGGTCGGATCGTTCAGGGAGAGACGACCCTGCTTGGCCAGCTGACCGAACAGCTCCAGTGCAGGTTTCAGATTCTTCTCGCTACCACCGGTGGCATAGGCCGCCGCCAGCACGCCGTTGTTGGCCTGGGAGGCAACACCCACATCACCCAGGGTCACCTTGTAGTCGCCACCCAGCAGGGATTGCCAGCTGGTGGGGGCTGCCTTGACCAGATCCTTGTTGATCAGGAAGGCGATGGTGCCGGTATAGGCCAGCATCCAGTGACCGTCGGCGTCCTTGGCCCAGTTGGGAATATCGGCCCAGGTGGAGGGTTTGTAGGGCTGGGTAACACCCTGCTTGACCGCAACCGGCCCGAAGGCGCCGCCCACGTCGCCGATATCGGCGGTGGCATTGGCCTTCTCGGCGGCGAACTTGGCGATCTCCTGCGCCGAGCTCATGTCGGTATCCTGATGCTTGATGCCGTAGATGCTGCCCAGCTGCTGCCAGGTATCCTTCCAGTTGGCCCAGCTGTCGGGCATGCCGATGCTGTGGAGCTGGCCTTCGCCACGGGCGGCCTTTTCGAGATCCGCGATATTTTCGGCTGCATAGCTATTTGTGGCAAACAACGGTTGACTGATGGCCACCATGGCCAGTGCACTTGCGATCACGCTTTTCATCATCCCATCCCTCTGGACTAGGTCAGTTAAGGTTCGAGAGGGATGCTAGAGGGGAATTGTGACGGTGGCGGGGCGCTTTAATGGCAGTTTGATGACAATCACCCTGTCATGGCGCTGTCATCCACAGCAGTTACAACTCTGAACCCGAGTGAGGCTGGACTATTCCAGTAAGGGATTGGCCAGCCACCCGCCTTCTGAATAAGCAACAGGGACAAGAGTGTGACCGAGCCGAGATTGAGCGAGCAGAGAGTGAACGAACAGAGCATGGCCGATGGCCGCTCCTCCTCCAAGTGCGAACAGATTTGCCAGACCCTGCGCCGCTATATCGGCAGCGGCCAATTGGGGGCCGGGCAGCAGCTGCCCGCCGAACGGGCCCTGAGCGAGCGCTTCGCTACCACCCGCATCACCATCAAGGAGGCGCTCTCCAGCCTCGAAGCAGACGGCCTTATCTACCGTGCCGAGCGGCGCGGCTGGTTTGTGGCGCCACCCCGCCTCACCTACGATCCCGCCATCCACGCCCACTTTCACCAGTGGATCGGCGAGCAGCAACGCACCGCCGAAACCCGGGTGCTGGCCCACGGCAGCGAACTTGCCAGCAGCGAACTGTGCCGCTGGATGGGGCTGGAACCCTTCACTCCACTTTATGAGATCCGCCGTCAACGGCTGATCGACGGCCGCCCGGTGCTCCATGTCAGCCACCATTTGCTGGCGAGCCGCTTTCCCGATATCGCCAGCGCACCGCTGGCCAGCTCCCTCACCGAGCTCTATCAGCAGCGCTATGGCATAGGCCAGGGCGGGGCGAGTCTCGAGATCACTCCCTCGGCAGCGCGCGGCGCCATCGCCCGCGCCCTCAATCTGGCGGAGGGGAGCGCCGTGCTGCGGCTGGTGCGGGTCAACTATGACGAGCGGGGTGGTCTGGTGGATTGCGATATCGAGCACTGGCGGCCGGATGCCATCCGCATCTGCCTCGATACCCGGGCGTTGCAACCCATCATCGCCAAAGCGCAGCCCGTGCAACTGGCAGAGTAGCCACGTTCAGGCTCATGAGCAGATGCGGATCCCGCAGGATCCGCCGGGATCAATTGTCGATATTGGGGATCATATCGTCAAAGCTCTGGTAGCCGCAGTCGGCCAGTTGCAGCGACATGGTGTAGGTCTTGGCATGCTCCTGCTGACCGATAGCGGGGCGATTGAGCTTGATCTCCTGATGCCAGTACTCCTTCATCCGGTCGATCAGCGCCATCGCCTCCCCCTCGTTGAGGTGCAGCTGACAGAGCGCCATATAGTTGTTCGACTTGTGCATGTTCTCCACCAGATACTCCCCCAGCACCGACATTGCCTGCCGCGCCTGCTGGCGGGCGAAACGGCTGTGCTGCTCGAAGCTGATCCGCTCGCTGATGAGGAAGTGGTAACTGTTGTCGATACCAAGCTGCAAAATGCCGAGCTTCTCCAGCTTGCGCAGATAGAGATAGCAGGAGGCATCGGTCAGGCCGTACTCCCGCTTGAGATCGATCAGCGTCTTGTCGCGCCAGAATATATTGGCGAGAAAGGCGTAGAGCCCCGGCTCGTTGTGAAACGCCTCGTCCTGCTCCTGGGTAAAGACGGCGCGGCGGCTCTGGGCGTCCTGAGTGCGATCCAGCAGCTCCTCGAACGAGAGCCCCACCAGATGGCAGATCTCCAGCAGGGTATCGAACGGCAGCGAGGGCTTGTTCATCATCCGTTTCACGGTCGCGATGGAGACGCCCATCGCCTCCGCCAGCGTCTGATAGCGGATTCCCTTGTCGGTCAGGGTCTTCTTCAGGGTGTCGAGAATATTGTTGGCCAGGGTCTGGCTGTAGGTCATGCCACTCTTCCTTGTTATCGCACTTTCATTGCATGGTTATGCCGAGTCAGCTTCTGACCTGTTTTTACCTTCAAGGCTCAGATATTGACACCGAAAAAACAGCCTAGAGAAAAAATCGCCTAAAACGCCCATCAGGACAGACCAGTTGAACGATGAGGTCGCAAAATCTGACACCAGACAGTGCATATCTTTCAACCCGCAAACATTTTGCTAGTGCTGCATAGAACATCGCGCATAATCGAAACGTATCGAATTCAAGACCCTTCCTGGTTGAGAAATCGATTGTTTGCTTCCAAATTTTTATCTTTTAAACCGTAAGGTTTTTTCTCTTTCCTGGCATTGGGCGGCGCTGATAGCACCGCCCTTTTCTTTTCCCTGAATTCGCAGGTCAGGTCAAGGGCCCCGGCAAGGGGAAGTGTCACAGGCCACCCGCCGCCAACCGATGCGCCAGCCACTACGACCGTTCTGGCAACGGTATCCTAAACGATCATCAATACCGTGTTATTGCCATTCAATATATTTAAATGGCTTGCTTGGAAAGCTTCGAAAAATATAAAAATGAATATAACAAAGTTATTTAAAACTCCAAAAACCTATCTTTTAAATGGACTACATATATAAGACAGAAAAATTAATCAACCAGTACTACCAATA
>NZ_CAWNZT010000012.1:0-3102 GCF_963878965.1 Aeromonas sp. HMWF015
CACCAGCGGCGCCACAGCGGATCGGCCAGCTTGCTGCGATAGTCAAAACCGACCGGACGCAAAAATAGCCCGAGCAGCAGCACCACCATGGGGATGTAAAGCCCCGAGAAGGCGGCGGCATAAACCAGCGGCCAGGCGGCGAACAGGGCACCGGCACCGGCAATCAGCCACACCTGATTACCCTCCCACACCGGCCCCACGCTGTTGATCACCAGACGGCGGTCGTCGTCATCTTTCGACACCACCGGCAGCAGCATGGCGATGCCGAGATCGAAGCCATCCATCACGATAAAACCGACCATCATGAAGAGCACCAGCGCCCACCAGATGAGTTTCAGGGTTGCGTAATCCATCAGGCGATCCTCGCAAGTTCGGGTTGTTCACCGCTGTAGCGGCCGGTATGGAGAATGGCGGGCCCCTTGCGGATCACATGGCGCAACAGGAACAGCTCCACCACCAGCAACAAGGTGTAGATGGAACAGATGGCGATGAGGCTGAACCAGAGTTGGCCCGGCTGAAGCAAAGAGACCGAGGCCGAGACCGGCAGCACGTCGCTGATGGTCCAGGGTTGACGGCCAAGCTCGGCCACCAGCCAGCCCGCCTCGATGGCAATCCAGGGCAGCGGAATGCTCCAGAGCAGGGTCTTGAGCAGCCGTGGCGAGTCTTGCAGCCGGTTGCGGCAGAGCTGAACAAAGCTCACCACCATCAGCCCCAGCATGGTGACACCAAGCCCCACCATCACCCGAAAGCCCCAGAACAGCGGTGCCACTGGCGGGATGGAGTCATCGACCGCTTTGGCAATCTCCGCCTCACCGGCCTTGGCGATATTGCTGGCATAGGGGGTGAGCAGCATGCCGTAACCAAGATCCTTGCCGTGCTGCTCGAAGCGGGCGCGGTTGGCCGGGGTGTCATTGCCCTGCCGGATCTGCTCGAGGGCCTCGGCCGCCACCATGCCGCTGCGAATGCGCGCCTCGTTCTGCACCTTGATATCCTTGAGGCCGGTCACCGCCTCGTCGATGGAGCGGGTGGCGATGATCCCCATCAGATACGGGATCTTGATGGCGGCGTGGGTGGTCTCTCCCTGCTGATCCGGGAAGCCGAACAGGGTAAAGGAGGCTGGCGCTGGCTCAGTCTCCCACTCCGCCTCGATGGCGGCGAGCTTGACCTTCTGCACCTCGCCGGTGCGATAGCCCGACTCATCCCCCAGCACAATGACCGAGAGGATGGCGGCTAGCCCGAAGCCGGAAGCGATTGCGAAGGAGCGCAGGGCGAACTGCACCTCGGTCTTGCGCAGCAGATACCAACTGCTTACCCCCATCACGAACATGGAAGCGGCCACATAACCCGCCGCGACGGTGTGCACGAACTTCACCTGCGCCACCGGGTTGAACAGCACGGCGGCGATATCCACCAGCTCCATCCGCTGGGTCAGCAGGTTGAACTCGGCCCCCACCGGGTTTTGCATCCAACCGTTGCCGATCAGGATCCACAGCGCCGAGAGATTGGAGCCAAGCGCCACCAGCATGGTCACCAGCAGGTGTTTGCCGCGAGAAAGCTTGTCCCAACCGAAGAAGAAGAGCCCCACCAGGGTCGATTCGAGGAAGAAGGCCATCAGCCCCTCGATGGCCAGCGGGGTACCGAAGATGTCCCCCACGTAGTGGGAGTAATAGGCCCAGTTGGTACCGAACTGGAACTCCATGGTGATCCCCGTGGTGACCCCCATGACGAAGTTGATGCCAAACAGTTTGCCCCAGAAGCGGGTGATGTCCTGATAGATCACCTTGCCGGTCATCACATAAGCCGACTCGGCGATCACCAGGATCCAGGACAGCCCCAGCGTGAGGGGCACAAACAGGAAGTGGAACAGGGCCGTGGCGCCAAATTGCAGGCGAGACAGGCTGACCACGTCATCCGGATTGATCATGCGTCACTCTCTTTTGTTGTATTTGCCTTGCACGTTTCGTGCGTGACAAGTACATCACGGAGCATGACACCTATAACAGATGCAGTTATATTGAATTACACCTATAACAGTTGATCCAGATCATGTCCCTTTACCAGCAGTTGGCCGACCGCCTGCAAAGCCAGATCGACGATGGTATCTGGCAACCGGGGGAGCGCATCCCCTCCATTCGCCAGAGCTGCAAGACCCACGGGCTCAGCCCCATGACGGTGTTGCAGGCCTATCAACTGCTGGAGAGTCAGGGGCGGATCCTCGCCCGCCCCCAGTCCGGCTACTACGTCAAAGCCGCCTCACCACAGGTCGTGCAGCACACGCCGAGCCAGACCCACTACAGCGGCTCGGTGGATATCAACGATCTGGTGTTCGAGGTGTTGCAGGCGAGCAAATCGCGGGCTCTGGTGCCCCTTGGCATGTCGGTAGCAGACCCGACCCTGTTCCCCCATCCCCAGCTCGGGCGGGCGCTGGCCAGCTGCATGCGCAAGCTCGATCCCTTCAGCACGGTGGCCGACCTGCCCCCCGGCAACGAAGCGCTGCGCCGCGCCATCGCCCAGCGTTACGCCAGCGACGGGGTGGCGGTCAATCCGCAGGAGATCATCATCACCACAGGCGCCATGGAGGCGCTCTCCCTCAGCCTGCAGGTGCTGACCGAACCCGGTGACTGGGTAGTGGTAGAGTCCCCCACCTTCTATGGTGCCCTGCAGGCCATCGAGCGGCTGAAGCTCAAGGCGGTGGAGATCCCGGTGCTCCCGGGGGTGGGTATCGATCTGGCGCTATTGGAAGATGCCCTCAGCCAGATGCCGATCAAGGCGTGCTGGCTGATGGGCAATGTACAGCACCCGCTGGGCCACACCATGCCGGATAGTCACAAAGCGCAGCTGATGGCACTGCTCAACAGCCACGGGGTGCCGCTGGTGGAGGATGACGTCTATGCCGAGGTCTACTTCGGCCGCGAGCGCCCCAAGCCGATCCGCCACTGGGATCAGCGTGGCGACAGCCTGCTCTGCAGCTCCTTTTCCAAATGTCTGGCGCCGGGCTTTCGGGTCGGCTGGGTGGTGGCAGGGCCCCATGCCGAGCGGGTGCAGCGGCTGCAGCTGATGTCCACCCTCTCTACCAATGTGCCGAGCCAGCTGGCGCTGGCC
>NZ_CAWNZT010000013.1:0-2693 GCF_963878965.1 Aeromonas sp. HMWF015
TGGCGCGCAGGGCCAGCACACACAGCGCCGAACTGGTGGCGCCATCGCAGTCGAAGTCACCGACAATCAGGATCCGTTTCTGGGCAATCAGGGCATCCGCCAGCAGCGGCACCGCCTGCGCCATGCCATAGAGGCGCTGGGGCGGCAACAGCTGGCTGGCGCTACGCTCCAGCAGGGCGGGATCCTCTACGCCACGACTGGCGAAGATTTGGCGAAGCAGGGGATGCAGGGTGGCAGGCAGATGGGAATCATCAACTCGCGGACGACGACGAATGTGCAGAGGCATCAAAATTATCCAGTATCTTGAGCAGCTGTTCGGGGCTCTGATACCCGCGCACCAGATCCCCGTCGGAGGAGACCCAGGCCGGCAGTACCTTGACCCCCAACCATTGGCTCAGGCCAATATTTTGGATAAGGGTCTCACTACATGCCGTTTGAGGCAAATAGGCTTTTAACGGATCATTTTGCAGCAGGGGATCGCTGCACCAGTCTGTGGCCCGTTCGGCGTGATCAATCACCGGATAGAGAGCCACGCTCACCCCGGATGCCTGCAGCCGTTTCAACGTAGTAGAAAGCTTATGGCGTGCTGCGTCTCGCTCGCCGAGAAACAGTGCGACCCGGTGACGCTCATCCCGGGCCTTGAGCACGATGGGGGCATGGGCCACCTGTGCCAGCCCAAGTCGGCGCTGCTCGCGCATACCCGAGATGGTCAGGTTCTTCATGTCGCGGGTCATATCCAGCATGACCCCCTGCACCACATAATCCCCTTTGGCATCGCTGTAGAGCACCCCCTGCGAGGTGCCCAGCATATACAACCCTGCGATCGGGGTCGGTTCAACCAGATAGACGGGGACCCCCAGCCGGGCCGTGATGGTCTGTTTCAAGGCTTGGGTATCCATCCCCGCTCTGGCAGCAAATGTGCACAAAAGCATCATTCCCAGTAGTAAATACTTCACTTGTTTACTCACGTGGTATGAATGAATCGACCCAGCAAACTACAGCAGCACAGCTCATCATTCAACCAGCTACTTATTAAAAAATTAATATCACTTTGTACCAAAAAAATGGTTCCCCCTGATTGCCAAGGACTCATAACGCCCGCAAGCTAGTCAGGACGACAGGAATAACGCGGCTTAGCCTCTGTTTTTCCTGACAAGAGTTCGCCCTGTGGCAAGGGTAATCAACGCGCTATCTTGTTTAATTTCGGAGGAAATAATGAGTCTGATTCAAGAGTTCAAAGCCTTTGCCGCCCGCGGCAACGTCATCGATATGGCGGTCGGTATCATCATTGGTGCCGCCTTCGGCAAAATTGTCTCCTCTTTTGTCGGTGACGTGATCATGCCGCCCATCGGCCTGATCCTGGGCGGCGTGGACTTCAGCGACCTGGCGGTCACCCTGAAGGCCGCAGAAGGTACAACACCCGCCGTGGTCATCGCCTATGGCAAGTTCATCCAGACCATCATCGACTTTCTGATCATCTCTTTTGCCATCTTCATGGGACTGAAGGCCATCAACACCCTCAAGAAGAAGCAGGAAGAGGAAGCCGCCGCCCCGGCAGGCCCGACCAAGGATCAGGAGCTGCTGACCGAGATCCGTGATCTGCTGAAATCTCAACAGGAGCGTTAAGCCGACTCCCCAGACTGGTGTGTATGTGTGTCACGATGCCCATGGGCTATGGTTAGATGGCGTAAAGCTATATAGGCGTCGTGACTATGCAAACCTCCACTGCTGCAAACTCCAATCACAGCTTTATTCTCCGTTTTCTTTTGCTGCTTGCGCTGCCACTTGTTTTAACCACATTGGGTAGTGCGTACCTTTTTTCTGTTATGCAGAAAAACACCTTGCTAAGCACCGCCAGATTTTTTAACGATAGTACTGCGCAGCAATGGGATAACTCACTCTCTTCGGTTGAGAGGCAAATAAATATCATCATTGCTGACATTACTGAGAATAATGGAGATCTTCCCCCGGAATTAAAACAACGTTATCGCGACATTTGGCAATACCTTCTTTACCCTGATGGTCCAATAAAAACTGTGTACTACATGCTTCAGGATAACAAGCATATCAATTTCTCTCTTCATCCTACCCCGATTGAGTTCAAAGAGTTGGAACGTCCATGGTATCGCAATGCCATCGAGCATCCCGGCATCAATATCTGGAGCGCCCCTTACATTGACGCGAGTGAAAAAACGCCGGTCGTCACCCTTTCCCATGCTGTTTTCAATAACCAGGGGGATTTTCTTGGCGTGATTGGTATCGACCTGAACTTGAAAGTATTTTCAGCACGTATAGGGCGGATTCTGGAGAGCAGTAACAATGTTGTATATATGCTCTTTGACCGAGGCAGCAAGATGATTGTGGCTCACAGCGACCCTCAGGAAAACGGCAGTCGACTTGACCAGCCATGGATTTCTGAATTGAAAGGCAGGAATGGTACCTTAATGAGTGAAAATGGTGATCTCATTTCATATCACGCCCTTCACAACAACCCATCATGGCTGGTTATTACTGTATTTCCATTCAAGAGCGATATTCTGATTGGTGAAATATTGCCTACCATATTTATCACTCTGATATTGTCACTATCGATATTCACACTGGTTGCCATTATTTTCAGACAACGTCTGGAGCATACTATCAGCACATTGGTACAAGTTGTTAGACAATTGCGTATCACCCCTCCAGGGCAA
>NZ_CAWNZT010000014.1:0-1155 GCF_963878965.1 Aeromonas sp. HMWF015
GGGTCAAGACCGACGATAAACTGCGGGTGCTGCGCGGCGGCAAGCCGCTCACCAACCTCTATGGTGCGGGCAGTGTCTTGGCCCATTACGACCCAATTCGTGAAGGTTCCGGCTCCGGCGTTGCCGTTGCCACCGGCTGGCAGGCTGCCGGCCATATTCTGGGCGCGGCCCAATGATTACTACGTCCCATATCCCGTGTCTTCATCATCGCCGGGAGGAGAACTGACATGCTACTGGATCACGCCAACCAAACTTTCGATCAGTGCATCAAATGCACCGTCTGTACCGCCTACTGTCCGGTGGCCAAGGCCAACCCTGCCTACCCCGGCCCGAAACAGGCGGGCCCGGATGGCGAGCGGCTGCGGATCAAGAGCCCCGAGCTCTTTGACAGCGCCCTCAAGCACTGCACCAACTGCAAACGCTGCGAAGTAGCCTGCCCGAGCGGGGTGCGCATCGGCGACATCATCGCCAAGGCCAAACACCAGTACAGCGGCTTCAAACCGGGGATCCGCGAGTTCGTGCTCTCTCACACCGATCTGATGGGCAGCATGTCTACCCTGATGGCCCCGGTGGTCAACTTCACCACCGGCCTCAAGCCGATGAAGCTGGTGCTGGACAAGGCGCTGGGGGTCTCATCCCACCGCGACCTGCCCAAATACTCCCAGGGCACCTTCCGCGGCTGGTACAAAAAGCAAAAAGAATCTCAGGCCCGCTTTGCGCGGCAGATCGCCTACTTCCACGGCTGCTACGTCAACTACAACCACCCGCAGCTTGGCAAGGAGCTGGTACAGGTGCTCAACGCCATGAACATCGGCGTGCAGTTGCTGGAGCGGGAGAAGTGCTGCGGCGTGCCGCTCATTGCCAACGGCTTCATGGACAAGGCCAAGCAACAGGCGGCCTTCAACATCAAGCAGATGGAGAACTCCCTGCAGGGCAACGAGATGCCGCTGCTGGCCACCTCCTCCACCTGCGGCTTCACCCTGCGCGATGAATACCCCCACCTGCTGGAGCAGGACAACCACAAGGTGCGGGATCGCATCTCGCTGGTGACCCGCTTCCTGTGGAACGAGTTCTACAAGGGCAACAAACCGGCGATGAAGCCGCTCAATCTGCACATCGCCTACCACACCCCCTGCCACATGGAAAAAATGGGGG
>NZ_CAWNZT010000015.1:0-3226 GCF_963878965.1 Aeromonas sp. HMWF015
TCGGTTTTGCCTACTTTTACCAGAAGGTAGGAGATTTCAAGGCAGCCGAGACCCATTACAAGAACGCCCTTGCCATGGATCCGTCCAATGCTGACGCAATGAACAACTATGGTGCCTTCCTCTGTGATCGCGGCAGGTATGCCGAGGCAGATCAGGCGTTCAACCAGGCTGTTATTCAGCCAGGTTACGTAAAAATTGCCGATACCTATGAAAATGCGGCACTTTGTGCGCTGCAAAATCGCAGAAATGATAAAGCAGGCGAGTACTATCGCCTGGCCTTGGGGTATAATCCCCGCAATCCAGGGTTATTGCTGGACTTGGCCGAGCTTTCCATGAAAGATGGCAAGCTGCCTGATGTGCAATCCTACCTCGCCCGTTTTGCCGATGTGTCAGACGAGAACGAGGAGAGTCTCTGGTTGAGACTTCGGCTGGCACAGGCGATGGACAAGCCGGCATTACTTCACCAATTCGGGACTGAGCTGGTAAGGCAATATCCCACTTCGCAACAAGCCAAGCGTTATTTAGCCAATGACTATTGAACAGCAACACGATTTCCAAGACGACTCCCAGGCAGTAGGCCCAGGCCAATTGCTGCGCAACGCCCGTGAACAGCTTGGCTGGACACGAGAACAAGTTGCGTCCCGCATTCACCTTCGTCTGACCCTGATCGCCGCTATCGAATCGGATACCTACGACAAGCACACCTCCCATACCTTTATTCGGGGCTATCTGCGTACCTATGCCAAGCTGGTCGGGATCCCCGATGAGACCATTCTGGCCGCTTACGACAAGCTGGGTCTGACTCCTCCCGACAATATCGACATGCAGAGCTTCTCCCGTCGCTCCCGCCAGCAAGCCAACGACAGTCGGCTCAAGGTGGTGACCTGGCTGGTGATCCTGGTGTTGATTGCGCTCTCGGTCGCCTGGTGGTGGCAGAGTACTTCACGCCGCTCCGCCGGTGATGAAGCGCTGGCAGCCACCGAGATGAGTGCAACCAGTTCGACCCCGGCTGAACCTGCTATCACGCCGCCCGATGCGAGCAATATCGCTCCGGTGGAAGGCGCTACCATCGCACCGGCCGCCACGGACGTGGCTGTCCCTGCGGTGGTCTCCGATGCGACTGCTACCCTGGCGCCTGCTTCTGCGGCTGTTGCCCCGACCGATGTCAGCGCGGCTGTCGGCACTGCGACCGATGCTGCGGTATCCGGCGCCAATGGCACCGAATCTGAAGAGGCTGTCGTGGATCCGGCGACTGTGCCGCAACTGAAGATGAGCTTCACCGCCGATTGCTGGCTGGATGTGAAGGATGCCAACGGCAAGACCCTGTTCAGTGGTCTGAAGAAGGCCAACGACGAGCTGGTGCTGGAAGGCGCCGAGCCCCTGAAGTTCATCATTGGCGCGCCCATGGCCGTCAAGCTTGACTACAAGGGGCAGTCGTTTGATATGAGCCGTTACAACAACGGTCGTACAGCCCGCTTCTCATTGCCGCAGGAGTAATCTGTTTCCCATGTCTTCTCACGAATCACCCATCATTCGTCGTAAATCCAGACAGATCATGGTTGGTAATGTACCGGTTGGGGGCGATGCACCCATTACCGTGCAGACCATGACCAATACCAAGACCACAGATGTCGCCGCCACCATCGAGCAGATCCAGCGGATCGAGCGGGTCGGTGCCGATATCGTCCGTGTCTCCGTGCCCACCATGGAAGCGGCGGAAGCCTTCCGGCTCATCAAACAGCAGACCCGCATCCCCATCGTCGCCGATATCCACTTCGACTATCGCATCGCCCTGAAAGTGGCCGAATACGGCGCCGACTGCCTGCGCATCAACCCGGGCAACATCGGCAACGAGCAGCGGGTGCGATCTGTGGTCGATTGCGCGCGCGACCTCAATATCCCGATCCGTATCGGGGTCAATGGCGGGTCGCTGGAGAAAGATATCCAGGAGAAGTACGGCGAGCCGACCCCAGAGGCGCTGGTAGAGTCCGCCATGCGTCACGTGGACTACCTCGATCGCCTCGATTTCCAGGATTTCAAGGTGAGCGTCAAGGCCTCCGATGTGTTCCTGGCAGTCGGTGCTTATCGCCTGCTGGCCAAGCAGATTGAACAGCCGCTGCACCTTGGCATCACCGAAGCGGGCGGTTTCCGTGCCGGCGCGGTTAAGTCTGCCATCGGTCTGGGTATGCTGCTTACCGACGGCATCGGCGATACCTTGCGGATCTCGCTGGCGGCGGATCCGGTGGAGGAGGTAAAGGTCGGTTTCGATATCCTCAAATCCCTGCGCATTCGCTCCCGTGGCATCAACTTTATCGCTTGCCCATCCTGCTCACGGCAGGAGTTCGATGTGATCGCCACTGTCAACGCGCTGGAAGAGCGGCTCGAAGACATCATCACCCCGATGGATGTTTCCATCATCGGCTGTGTGGTGAATGGCCCGGGCGAAGCGCTGGTCTCCGACCTTGGTCTGGCGGGTGCCGCCAACAAGAGTGCCTTCTATGAGGGGGGCCAGCGGGTCGATCGGCTCGATAACAAGGATCTCATTCCAACTCTGGAGCGCCGCATTCGCGCCCGCGCCGCCATGCTGGATCCCGCCAACCGGATCCCGATGGACAAGGAGTGAGCGAAACAGGGCCACATTGGGTGGCCCTTTTTCCAGGTGACTGATTTTAAATCCCGCATCCGGATTCCCTGATTTTACCTTGGGGGGGAAAATCCCTATAATGCGGCCAAATTTTACCTCTTTTTCTCGAGTATCAACGTGGCAAAACAGATCCAAGCTATTCGCGGTATGAATGATTGCCTGCCGGAGCAGAGCCCGGTATGGCAGAAGGTTGAACAGATCCTGCGCCAGGTCGTTGCCAGCTATGGCTACAGCGAAGTGCGCATGCCGATTGTCGAGCAGACTCATCTGTTCAAGCGCGCCATCGGTGAAGTGACCGACGTGGTCGAAAAAGAGATGTACACCTTTGAAGACCGTAACGGCGACAGCCTGAGCCTGCGTCCGGAAGGGACCGCCAGCTGCGTCCGTGCCGGTATCGAACACGGTCTGCTCTACAACCAGGAACGCCGGATGTGGTATATGGGCCCCATGTTCCGTCACGAGCGTCCCCAGAAGGGCCGTTACCGCCAGTTCCACCAGTTCGGTGTCGAGCTGTTTGGCATCAACGGGCCGGACATTGACGCTGAGCTGATCATGCTGACCCACCGCCTGTGGCGTCTGTTT
>NZ_CAWNZT010000016.1:0-1988 GCF_963878965.1 Aeromonas sp. HMWF015
GCAATAAGCCAGCCAATAAAAACAAGAGTCCACGTAATATACTGTGAATTTTCTTTTTTTATCTGTTCTAAAAAAGAGTCCCACATAGCGACATTAATCCATTTTATTTAATTTTAATAAGGCTATGACTTGGCTATTTCATCCTCAATATAACTTTTTATCTCATCTATAAGATCAGGCTCCTCATCAGATATAAACTTTATTTTTCTCACGAGATCATGAGGTGCCCCAGCTCTAATAAGGCCGCCAAAAGCCTCTTCTAAAAATGAAGATCCATATCCTTCAGTTCCATCAAGATCTATTATGACCTCATCTCCCGAGAGCACAGCATCAATGATCACGTTACGATACTGTTCACCTGAGTTATCACCCAAGTATATGTATCTTGGCCCAGGGCAGATAAACCTGTCTGCCACTCTGAACTTGATACTCATTCGGAATCCTCCAGTACAGCGTTCTTCCGACCTCTTAAAGGCAGTGACCATTCAATGATAGTCCCCCTTACCGAGTGTGCGTAGTCAAAAATTAGTTCTCTTACAATACCACGGTTGCCAGAGTAGGTGTATCTACCTTTGTTACTAAAAATTGTCAATGAGCCATCCTCATGGGCATCAATGACCGCTTTCATATCACTAATGCCTTTCCCTCTATTGGCGAGCCCCGTTCGAGTCTCCTTTAGGTTGGATGCCGCTTTTATGTATTCAGCATCTGTTGGCTTTACAATTTTCATCATCTCAAGGATTTTTCTCAATATATCTTTTTGGGTTATAGGTAACGTTTTTGGAATGCCAACACCTTTATCACAGATAACTACCACTAAATTATCATCTTTAATTCCTGCAAAACACCACCATTTTTCGAATGCAGATTCTCGGTCAATTTCATGTAGAGAGCGATCAGTAGTGTAAGCATGTTCAACACTATTTGCCATGGCTTCTGAAAAACCACGATATAATTTTTTGCTTGCTTTAAGCTCTAGTTCTTTTTTCATTTCTTTTATCGTTTCATGTGCCAGCATTGGCTCGGAGCAGACACCAGAACTATATCTCCAAAATAAAACATCGTCAAAATCTTCTACTTTAGGTAGGTCTTTTTTTAATAACTCATAAAATCCAATTTGCTTGAGAACTGATTTTACCTTTTCATCTACTGGATGATTGAAATTAATGAGTTTATGACCAATACGGCTTTGTTTTATTTTTTGATCTATTTCAGCAAGCAGAGATATCATCGCAGCTGCTGTCACTTTTTCTGTATTATCAAAGTTAAGCATAACTCTGGCGCCTTGCTCAACAAAACGATCAATTCTATCGATACATGTACTTAGCTTTTCTAAATTATCAGGATAATAATAATCAATATATCTTGGTAGGTTCACAACCACACGTCTCTTTTCCTTTAATTTGAGAAGGATGTTTTCATATTCTCGTGTTCGAGGCTTTGGTGGTTTAATCGGAAACCTGTCCAATCGATACTTTAATAATAATACCTCATTTGCAATAGATGAGGATTTTAATGCATTTCGATACCTACATTTCAATTTAAAATATAGATGGCGCTGGTGCTTTTTATTAGACACTTTCTTATCAATATTTATCATTATATAGCTCCTATCATGATGGGAGCATTATATAATCACTTATTAATAAAAGCCATGCTTACCCAATGCAGGACAAATGAATCTTACATGCCCTTAAAAGCGGGTCGTGTCAATGCAATGTGCGTCTTCCTAGATATCAGATAGCATCGCTCTTTAGCTATGCGGGTCTAGAGTGCTTGTATGGAGCCGCGGGCAGGGTTGCGTCACGAAATCCGCGCTCATCCGCTCCCGCCTGCGGGCCTCGTTAAGAAAATTTTTTGCAGAAATGGATTACCGCAGTTTCCTAGCTCTAGGCCGCGCCGCTCTTGGGGGGTGGGGGCTTGGGAGGAACTGCACGAAGTGAAAGGAATTTCAGTTTTTTGCAAAAATGCGCCGCATTAGCTGGCTA
>NZ_CAWNZT010000017.1:0-10682 GCF_963878965.1 Aeromonas sp. HMWF015
ACTGGGTCTGGTGAAAGAGGCCAAGGCCAAGCTGGAGCTGGCGCTCAAGCAGGATCCCAAAGCGCTGGACGGCTCTGCCTACACCAGTCTGGGCTCCCTCTACTATCAGGTGCCCGGGTGGCCGGTCGGCTTTGGCGATGACGAAAAGGCAGAACAGCTGCTCAAGCAAGCGCTGGCCATCAATCCCGATGGCATAGACCCCAACTTCTTCTATGGCGACTTCCTGCTGGATCAGGGCCGCAAGGCCGAGGCCAAAACCTATCTCGACAAGGCGCTGGCCGCCCCGGCCCGCCCGGGCCGCGAAGTGGCCGACGAAGGGCGCAGAATGGAGATCCGCGATCGGCTGGCCAAGCTATAAAACCCTGATGGATCAAAGAACTATTTAAACTCTGCCCACCAGCTTGCATACTGGTGGGCAGGGTTGTTTATGCCACGGCACACCCTGGCGCTGAGCCAGATCGCGACACCCAACAAACAGGGAGAAAAGAATGCGGATCCTGCTGGTAGAAGATGATGTGATGCTGGGGGATGGTATGCAGGATGCACTGCGCCATAGCGGCTATACGGTGGACTGGCTGCAACAGGGGTTGCCCGCTCTGGCAGCCCTCAAGAGCGACGAGTTTGCCGCCCTGATCCTCGATCTCAACCTGCCCGACATCGATGGCCTCAGCCTGCTGCGCAAGTTGCGACGTGAAGGACACCAGCTGCCGGTGCTGATCCTCACCGCCCGCGATGCGCTGGACGATCGGGTGGTCGGCCTCGATGCCGGCTCCGACGACTACATGGTCAAGCCCTTCGCCCTGCAGGAGCTCAACGCCCGTCTGCGCGCCCTGGTTCGCCGCAGCAAGGGGCAGGCTCAGGCGATACTGGAGTATGGCGACATCCTCATCTATCCCGAATCCCAGCAGGTCACCTATCAGGGGGAGGCGGTCAAACTCACCCCCCATGAATACAAGTTGCTGCAGGAGCTGATCAGCCAGAGCGGCCGGGTGCTGAGCAAGGATCAGCTGCAACAGAGCCTCTACGGCTGGGATGAAGGGGCCGAGAGCAACGCGGTGGAGGTGCATATCCACCATCTGCGCAAGAAGTTCTACAGCGACCTTATCCGCAATATTCGCGGGGTCGGCTACATCATTCCCCAGCTCGAACAGCCAAGCCGGACACCCGCACGATGAAACGTCCGCGCTCCATTCGCCGCTTTCTGCTCACCGGTATCCTGACGCTGGTGAGCCTGAGTCTCACCATCAGCGCCTTTATCGGCTACATGGAGGCGAGCCACGAAATGGAGGAGCTGTTTGATGCCCGCCTCGCCCAGTCGGCCCGCATCACCAATCAGCTACTGGCTCGCTACATGGCCCAGCAGGGGCAGCTGCCCGCCAACGGCACCGTCTATCAGGAGTGGGAGGCGCAAAATCCCGATGAGTGGCAAAAAGACCCCAGCCTCAACCTGACCGGCGAAGATCGGGAGATCACCCCCTACGGCCACGAGTTCGAACGCAATCTCTACTTCCAGCTGCTCGATGAAAAGGGCGGCTTGCTGCTGCGCGCCCCCAGCGCCCCGGAGCAGCCGCTGGTCACCCTGGCTATCGGCTTCGACACGGTCGAAAAAGATAATCACCAGTGGCGCACCTTCACTCTCTACAACCAGCAGGAGCAGACCTGGCTGGTGGTGGCCGAGCGGGACGACGAGCGCAGCGAACTGGCCAGCAAGATGGCCACCCTCACCATGCTGCCGCTGCTGATCACCCTGCCCTTTCTGCTGGCCCTGCTCTGGTGGCTCATCACCCGCGGGCTGGCCCCCCTGCGCCAGCTGGCCCAGGCCATCAGCGAGCGTCACCCCGCCAACCTGAGCCCGCTCAGCCTCAAGACAAGCGCTCAGGAGCTGACCCCCCTCACCAACGAGATCAACCGGCTGATGCAGGCGCTGGCGGAAACCATAGAGCGGGAGAAACAGTTCACCAACGAGGCGGCCCACGAGCTGCGCACCCCGCTGGCGGTACTGCGGATCCACAGTGAAAATGCCCTGGCTGCCGATGATGACACCAGCCGCCAGCAATCCCTGCACAAGATGCTGCAGGCCCTCGATCGCAGCGATCGGCTGATCCGCCAACTACTGACCCAGGCCCGTATCGACAACCAGCAGGGACTGGTACTAACTGAGCTGGAGATAGGCCACCTGCTGCAAGGCACCCTCGCGACGCTGGCTCCCATCGCTCTCAAGAAGGATCAGCAGCTGTCGCTGGAATGTGAATTGCCGCAGCTGGTGATGGGGCAGGCCACCCTGCTCGAACTGCTGTTCAGTAATCTCATCGACAATGCGCTGCGCTACACCCAGCCGGAGGGCGAGAGCAGGGTGCGGGTTCAGCGAGAGGGCAACCGGGTGAGGGTGGATGTAAGTGACAACGGCCCCGGCATTCCCGCCAGCGCCTTGCCCCGGCTGTATGAACGCTTCTTTCGGGTCAATCCCCAGCAGGGGGATGGCGTGGGGCTCGGCATGGCCATCGTCTCGCGCATCGCCCAGTTGCACGGCGCCGACCTCGATGTCCACAACCGGCCGGAAGGGGGGCTGGAGGTGAGCGTCTGGCTACCGACCCACACCCACTCCCTGCCCTGATCCGAAAATAACAACGCCTCCCGAGGGAGGCGTTGTTTATAGATAATTAGCACACTGATGCTACGCGACTTGTCGCCGCGCCATCACCGGCAGATCAGGCAAGCAGCGCATCCAGACCTGCCGTCACCGCCTCCATGCGATGCCCGCCAGAGTGTTCAATCACATAACGCTTGCCCACCTGGGAAGAGGCATCCAGCCCGAACACACCGTGTTCCACCTTCTGGCTCAGCGGATCCCCGCTGGTGTTGACGTGGGTGACATTGGCATCGTCCAGCTTGTGAGCGAGGCGATCCCGCAATCCGACATGCAGCCCCATGCTGTTGAACGCCGTGACCTTGAGCCCGTGCTTGATGCCGGCATATTGCGCCAGACCGCCCCCTAATGAGTGGCCTAGCACCTCGACCTTGCCGCCATACTGCTGGGCAAAGGCCTTGACCAGCCGGTCGGCATCTTGAAACGCGCTGTCCTTGATGCCAAGGGCCGCGCCAGCATCGCTCTTCAGGGTGCCGGGACGTTTGGCAGGTTGAGTACCCACGAACGAGAGCACCATGGTATCGCCACGCTTGTAAACGGCGACCTTGAGCGCAGACCAGGCATCACCTGTCAGGATAAAGGGGTCATTCTCGTTCTTGCCCGGGGTGACATGAAGCGTCAAGGTACTCCCGGTGCCACCGGAACCATCTTCACGGCGGGCCAATATCGAAGGGGGAATATCTGCCAGCGTGGCGTGACTGTAGCCTGCCGGCATCTCCCGATAACTGCTGGAGCAGCTGACCCGCGCCAGCTGGGCCGCATCCATCACCGCTCTCGCCCCCTCGGCAGTCAGCGGTTCCTGCTGCGCCTTCGCCACGAAGGCCGGTTTGATGATCCCCTTGGCGGCACTCAAGGCCTGCTGTGAACCTTGTTGCAACCGCTCTGACATACCGAGCGGCAGATGGGAAGCCCCCTTCATCACGCTCCCCGCCAACCCCAGAGAGGAGGAGGCCACCAGACGCGCTGCTGACTCGCCAAGGTTTTTTATCCCGGCGACTCCGGCCGTCACCACACCGCTGGCCACGCTGCTGACGCCGCCGGTGATATTGGCCAGCCCTTTGATGATGGCACCCGTCCAGTAACGGGCCTTGCCCTTGGCGCTCTGGGCATGGGAGTCATGGCCGCCCTGGATGGCGATGCCAATCTTGCGAGCCGGGGCACTGAGGGTCAGCCACTTGAGCGAGGTGTTCAAGACCTTACCCGGCTGAACCCGGGAGCCGAAGCCGAGGCTGGTATAGTGAGAGGCCAGATTGTGATGAACCGTGTGCTGGCGAGATGAGGATTGCACCTCGCCATGCTCATGAGAGGCCACAGCGGTAGCGCGCTGGGGTTGTCCAATGCTTTGAATAGACATCTTCTACTCCTGATTAATACCAATGACGATCCATCAACACGGGATCATGACGCCAGATAACGGGGAGGGAATGGCAGCTGTCTCCTGCCGGGCGTTCAACGCCTGCAACTGCCTCTGCAAGGTGACGCCGAGATCAAGAAATTCGCCCAGGGTCTGCATAAACAGAGTTTTATCGAGCATTTCGATAAGAGAGGAAAAGGTCAGCACCAGATGGTTGCTGCGACTGTCCAGACTGATCTGGCTTCCTCCCGTGGTCAAACCAAACATGTTCAGCTCAAGGGCCGAGCGGGTCAGCTGCAACTGACTGGCCGCATCGTCAGGCAGACGCAGCAAGGGGATATAGAGGTAGCATGCCTGCAGATCATCGTTATCGGGCACTTCGACCAGGCACTCGCCATCCAGACCGAATGGCACACGGCAGTGGCCATCGTTGCCCAGACTCAAGGCTACGCCCTGCTGTTCGCCCGCGAGCAATAGCCATTCAGATACGATTTGTTGATAGGGTTTCACTATGATGCACTCCACGCTCAAGCCCTTGCTGGCGAACGAGCTCGCACGCTTCAGGGTATGGTGGAGATGCTACCTCTGGCAGAGGTGCGGGGATTTAGCTGTGAAACGGCGTTTTTTAGATTCACGCCGAAATTGCCCCTAACGGCAGGCGGGCTGCACGGTAAAGGTTCGACTGGCATCCACCGGGCCCAGCTCCGCCAGCAGACGGCGGCCCAGAAGTACCGGATAGATCATCTTGCTACGATCCCGCAGGGTGAACCACTCCTCATACACCTTGTCCCCCAGACAGATGGACATGGTCACCGTTGGTCGATGCTCCATACCGCCCGCCCCGCGCACCGTCACGCTGCGCTCGACCCGCCGCTCGAACTGCTGCTTGACCAGTTTGCCGCTGTCGGCATCGGTCACCACCAGCATGAAGCGCACCCAGGGCTTGCCGTCCCGTTTGAATCTGGTGATGGCGCGTGCATCGAGGGAAGAGGTGAGCGCCCCGGTGTCGAGTTTCATCTTCACCGCCACGCCGGTGGGCAAAATAAGTCCCTTCTCGATCCAGCCATAGCTGGTCGGGGTCTCTGCCAGCACACTGCCACACAGTGCCAGCATCAGGGTGATCCCCACCATCATCTTGCCCATTTTACTGCCCTGCCTTGTCAATCCTGCGCCCAGATCTACCACAGTCCCATTGTGGGTCAATCCGATTTATTTCAGCTACTTGGATAATATCTGGCGGATCAGGAGAGAGACGACAAAGAGTGGCCGAACGGCGGCCCAAGCGGGCGGGAATATCGTAGGAGAGCAAGGCACCGAACGGTGCTGGATGAAACTGGTGGTTAACCTCAGGTTGTGACGCCAAAGGCTACCACAAGGATTTACAAATTATCAGTCTTGTTCTGAAGGGATTTTTGCCTACACTGTTGTAAACCGGAGGGCCTGAAAACCACCGGTTTTTTTGCGCCTGCCGAAAATTTGCCACTGCAAAAGTGACTTTCAACAAGGCTCAATAAGGAATTTGTAATGCGTATCGAAGAAGACTTGAAGCTCGGTTTCAAGGATGTCCTGTTCCGCCCCAAGCGCTCTACTCTCAAGAGCCGTTCCCAAGTAAGCCTGACCCGTCAGTTCACCTTCAAACACACTCAGACCCAATGGCAAGGCGTACCCGTCATCGCCGCCAACATGGATACCGTCGGCAGCTTCGCCATGGCGCGCACGTTGGCCGGTTTCGAGATGATGACCGCGGTACACAAGCACTACAGCCTTGAGCAGTGGCAAGCTTTCGTCAACGAGACCGACCCGGCGCTGCTGGGCCATGTAATGGTCTCCACCGGCACCTCGGCTGAAGATTTCGCCAAGACCCGCCAAATCCTCGCCATGTCCGAAGCGTTGCGTTTCATCTGTGTCGACGTGGCCAACGGCTACTCCGAACACTTCGTCGAGTTCGTGCGCAAAATTCGTGAAGCCTGCCCCAACCACGTCATTCTGGCGGGCAACGTGGTCACCGGCGAGATGGTCGAAGAGCTGATCCTCTCCGGCGCCGACATCGTCAAGGTTGGCATCGGCCCGGGCTCGGTCTGCACCACTCGCGTCAAGACAGGCGTCGGCTACCCGCAGCTATCCGCCATCATCGAGTGTGCCGATGCGGCCCACGGCCTCGGCGGCCAGATCGTCGGTGACGGCGGCTGCACCTGCCCGGGCGACGTCGCCAAAGCCTTCGGCGGCGGCGCCGACTTCGTGATGCTGGGCGGCATGCTGGCAGCCCACGAAGAGTGCGGTGGCGAGATCGTCGATGTAGACGGCGAACCCTTCATGAAGTTCTACGGCATGAGCTCCTCCAGCGCCATGGACAAGCACGCTGGTGGCGTCGCCGAATACCGTGCCTCCGAGGGTAAAACCGTGCTGCTGCCCTACCGCGGCCCGGTCGAGAACGCCGTGCGCGACATTCTGGGCGGCGTGCGCTCCACCTGTACCTACGTGGGCGCCAGCCAGCTGAAAGAGCTCACCAAACGCACCACCTTTATCCGGGTTCGCGAGCAAGAGAACAACGTCTACGGCAAGGAGTAACCTGCCGCAGACCGCCGTCACGCGCTGACGGTTAGAAGCCAGTCAACCGGTGTGCTACCCTGCGCACCGGTTTTTTTTGCATCCGGGATCCCGCGCCATGACAACTCCCCTGCCCCCGTTTGACTGGGACATCTTCTGCTGCGTCGTCGACAACTTCGGCGACATCGGTGTCACCTGGCGACTTGCCCGCCAGCTAAAACGAGAGGGGAATATAGCGGTACATGGCGATGAGGTTCAGGTGCGGCTCTGGGTGGACGATCTGGCAAGTTTCGCCCGCATCTGTCCAGGTCTCGACCCGGCGCAGGATCGCCAGTGGGTCGATGGCATCTATATCCAGCACTGGCATGAGACCCTGCCGAGCGACATGACCCCGGCCAGGGTGGTGATCGAGGCCTTTGCCTGCGAGCTGCCCGCCCCCTTCATAGAGCTGATGGCGAGCCAACCCAGCCCCCCATGCTGGATCAATCTGGAGTACCTCTCGGCGGAGAGCTGGGTCGAGGATTGCCACGGCCTCGCCTCGCCCCAGCGTGTTGGCAATAAAAGCCTCAACAAATACTTCTTCTTCCCGGGCTTTACCGCTAAAACCGGCGGCCTTTTGTGCGAGCACGACCTCATCGCCGAACGGGAGCAGTGGCAGCAAGATGAAGCGGGACTTACCGCCTACTGGGCCAGCCTCGGTTTGCCGCCAAAACAAGAGAACGAGCTGCGGGTCAGCCTCTTTACCTACGAGAGCGATGCGCTGAAGAGTCTGGTCGAGAGCTGGTGCCATAGCGCCACACCCGTCACCCTGCTGCTGCCGCTGGGGCGCTCTCTCAACGATGTGCTCACCGGTGCCGGTCTGGCAGATGCCATCACCACCGCCCAAGCGGGGGATCTGCTCCACGCGGGCAACCTCACCATCAAGCTGCTGCCGATGACCGATCAGGCCGGTTACGATCGGCTGCTCTGGAGCTGCGATCTCAATCTGGTGCGCGGCGAGGACTCCTTCGTGCGGGCCCAGTGGGCAGCTCGTCCTTTCCTCTGGCACATCTACCAGCAGGAAGAAAAGGCCCATCTGGTCAAGCTGGAGCAGTTCCTCGACCACTATCTTGCTGATCTGCCTGTCGATTGCGCCCAATGGCTGCGCTGCTTCAATCTGGCTCTCAACCGTGGTGAAAATTGCCGCGCACTCTGGGCCCAATGGCCCCGATACAGCGCGATTTGGCAGCAACATGGGCGACTCTGGTCACAGAAGCTGCTCCGGGATGGGGATCTCGTCACGAGGTTGGTGAAATTTCTGGAAAGCCGTATATAATCTGGCAGTTTTTATCCGTCCGTTTCACGAACAGGAATTTTTTACATGAAAACCGCTCAGGAAATCCGCGCTGGTAACGTAGTCATGATCGGCACCGAGCCGATGGTGGTCCAGAAGGCTGAATTCAACAAATCCGGCCGTAACTCCGCCGTGGTCAAAATGAAGCTGAAAGGCCTGCTGAACGGCAGCGCCACCGAGACTGTCTTCAAGGCCGACGACAAGCTGGATGTTGTTCAGCTGGAGCGTAAAGAGTGCACCTACTCCTACTTCTCCGACCCCCTGTATGTCTTTATGGACACCGAGTACAACCAGTACGACGTAGAGAAAGACAACCTGGGTGACGTGCTGAACTACCTGGTAGACGGCATGGAAGATCTGTGTGAAGTGACTTTCTACAACGAGAAAGCCATCTCCGTAGAACTGCCGACCACCATCGTGCGCGAAGTTGAGTACACCGAACCGGCAGCCCGTGGCGACACCTCCGGTAAAGTGACCAAGCCTGCCCGTCTGAAAGGCACTACCTACGAGCTGGCTGTTGCCGCTTTCGTAGAGATCGGTGACAAGATCGAAATCGATACCCGCACCGGCGAATTCAAGCGTCGCGTCAACTAATTGACCGCTTTGAATTGATTGCAAAAAAGCGAGCCACCGGCTCGCTTTTTTATTGCCTCCGAGTTGCCATCACACCACCCGCCTTCAGAAAATCCCGCCGCCGCTAACCCAGATAACCGGGGGAGCACACTATGGCCAGATTATCCTTATCACTGCTGTTATTGACCTTGCTGGCTGGCCATGGGGCAGAGGCGAGCGAGGTTGCGCCCCCCGTTGCCGAACCTATGCCCCTCGACCATTGGCAAGCCAGCGACTGGAAAGGGTTGCCCGATGCTACCCAAATCGACAAGCAGACGGTGCTGTTCGCCAAACACGACAGTGAAAACTATCTGGGGCTCGCCATTTTACTGCCCGACTGGCAGCGCAGCGGCCAGCTCTGGCAACTGACTCGCGCCCTCGGCCAGCTGGGTTTTGATACCCTGCTGCTGCTGCCCTCCCCCCAGCAGACCGAACTGGACCCAGCCGCCGAGAAAAAAGCGAAAAATAGCGATGCATTTCGCAAGCAGTTTGCCGAGCGGATCAGCAAGCTGGCCGATGCCAAGCAGCAGGAGGGGGGCTTCAAGCTGATCCTGGCGCAAGGCACCGGCGCCGCCTGGACTGCCAACCTTATCGCCAGCGAACAGTTACCCGCCCCCGACGCGCTGGTGCTGCTCGATGGCTTCTTCCCCAATCAGCAGAGCAATCAGACCCTGGCCAAACAGGTGGCTCAGGCGGCCATCCCCACACTCGATCTCTATCAGGAGGATGGCGGTCGCTGGCCACTGCTGGCCGCCGAGGCCCGCAAAAGCGAGAGCCGGCGCAGCAACAAGCTCAACTATCGCCCCTACGCCCTGATGGAGCTGGAGGAGACCCCCACCCGCATTCAGGGCTGGCTCAACCATCTGGGCTGGCTCTAAACCAGCCGCCATCGTGGCGCAATAAAGCGCGCGCCAGCTCACATCTGCCGGATAAAGCCCAACCCTGCCACGGCGACGATCTGGCCCTGACCGCATCCTCTTTGGCATCATGGCACCTCGACACCAGAACAATGGCAGGAAGGTCCATGCAGCAAATCGTATTTCTCGACAGCGATACCCTGGATGCGGGCATCACCCTGCATCACCCCGACTTCCCCCACCACTGGCAAAGCTATCCAAGTACTACCCCGGAACAGGTGGTGGAACGGCTCAAAGATGCCAGCATCGCCATCATCAACAAAGTACGGATCGGCGCCGCCGAACTGGCCCAGCTGCCTGAGCTCAAACTCATCGCCTTGGCCGCCACCGGCAGCGACAACGTGGATCTGGAAGCGTGCCGCGCCGCCAACATCGGGGTGTGCAATATCCGCAATTACTCGGGCCCCTCGGTGCCGGAACACGCCATGGCACTGATGCTGGCCCTGTCGCGCAACCTCTTCTGCTGGCGCCAGTCGCTGCTGGAGGGGCGCTGGCAACAGAGCGGCCAATTCTGCTTTTTCGACCACAACATCATGGATCTGCACGGCAAGCAGCTTGGCATCATCGGCAAAGGAACGCTCGGTCAGGCGCTTGGCGAGCGGGCCAAGGGGATGGGGATGACAGTGCGTTACGCCCAGAGCCAGGTCGGCACCAGCCACGACGAGGATCGCCTCCCCCTCGACGAGTTGCTGCAAAGCTCGGACGTCATCAGCCTGCACTGCCCGCTCACCCCCTACACCCGCAACCTGATTGGCGAGCGGGAGCTGGATCTGATGAAACCGGGCGCCCTGCTGATCAACGTCGGCCGTGGCGGACTGGTGGATGAGGAGGCGCTGCTGCAAGCGCTGGCCAATGGCCGCCTCGGCGGTGCCGGTTTCGATGTGGCGAGCGTCGAACCCCCGCCCCCCGACCATCCCTTGATGAAAGCGCTGCAATACCCCCACTTCATTCTGACCCCCCATGTGGCCTGGGCCAGCGAGGAGTCGATGCAGCGTCTCGCCGATCAGCTGATCGACAACATCAACGCCTTTGCCGCCGGTCGCCGCCAGCACCGGCTGGTGTAACCGCACGAGCGAGTCACCACACAATGCAAAACGGGGCCAACAGGTCCCGTTTTGCATCTTTCGCACTCACTGCGCGCACATCAATCGTCGTCGTGCCATCTGTGCTTCTTATGCTTTTTGTACTTCTTGTGGTGCTTGTGATGGTGATGATCATCGTCATCATCGTAATAGCGATCCTGGCTCTTGTGGCCATCGCCGGTCTTGGCAC
>NZ_CAWNZT010000018.1:0-2493 GCF_963878965.1 Aeromonas sp. HMWF015
GCTTCGGTCTCATCCTTTTTAAATAGAAAATATGTCGCAGTACCAACTAATACAGCTCCCACTATCGGTGCAGCTATAAGGCCAACAGCTCCTGCAGCCATTCCCCCACCTACTAGACTGCCGATTGTCGCAAGACCAGTTGGCCCAGCGCCCGCAATAGCTAAAGCACCCAGTGAGCTAGCAGTACCAACTGCTGCACCGGTATATGTACCTATCTGTGCCTCTTCGCTTTCATCAAAAACGGTATCATTCAATACGCTAGCAGCACCAACGCCGGCTGAACCTGCTACAATTCCGACCCCAGCTACTACACCTCCACCAACTACCGCGCCAGCACTGGCGAGAGTGCTCATTATGCTGGCTCCTGATGCACCAGTAACTGCCGCACCAACAGTTCCTGCCTTTGCTACAGTTTTTATGCCTCTAGAATTTTTGGAGATTTTTTCTGACACGTTTTTTACAGTCTCATTGTCAGATACATAGCTTGCACATTTAGCTGTTATCTTTACGATATTAAAACCATCATCAAAGTCCATTTGTATTCCTTTAATGTTCAATCCTTTTCACGTTCCAACGTTTTTTGGTGGTGTTCTCTAGTAATAACCCCTATCGTTTACCATTTGCTGATTTATACCCTTTTTTTAAATATTCAATTTGGACGCTCTTTTTTTCCTTGCGGAGTTCAGGTGTGTGGTCAATCCCCGCGTTTTTTCTAACATCCATATTGAAGTCGTAAGCCAATACTATATCTCTTACAGAAATCAAACCATTTCTATCTTCAAAGTTTAAATTTCCACCATCTCCTTTGCTGTTCTTTTTATTATTAAAATTACGTATGATATCTTGCTTTGATAAATTCATATATTTTATGTTTGTAGTCACATATGAATGATTTAACTCTTTAGAGAACAAGACGACAATATCTCGCTGTGACATTATATGACTCCTTGAATGATACTTTATAGAATTACAGGGTATAGCTTAAAAATATTACTTCATGAAATGCTAAAAAATAATAGGGCCTGCAACTAATCCAGATTGTTTATTTAATTGTTTTCACATTAATTTAGCGTGAGCATATTTTATATCGGTGAAGTTATGCGTGTGAAGAGGGTATAACAAAAAACAGATGTAAATTAATATTTTAATCAACATTCAGTGTTTACGTTTGAGGCCTAGCAACAAACCAATTTTTTGGGCTGCAAAAAATGATGTTGGCGACACATTAGTTCGTTTTTTGTTACCCACTAGATGATAGGTATACAAGTGCTACGTGACTTTGCTCGATCTTTGAGCGTAGCATGGTCCTGCTGGACCTAGACCACCCGGCTTTGCTTGACCAACAGGACCCAGACCATGACCAAGCTACATACCCGAGATCTATCCGCAGTTTGTTCCTGTGGATATTCCTGCATTCCCAATAGGCCCCCCGTGGTTATAAGCCACAGGAGGTGATATGGATCTGACCTTGCTGAGGATGTCTGGCGGGGTTTTGGTTCCATCCACCCCGGCAGATGCGGAAGTTATTCGGTTGATGCCTATTGGTACCACTATCCAGGCACAGGGTAGGGGGCGTCGTAACCCCGCCTTTCACCGTCGCTTCTTTGCCTTACTCAATCTGACCTTCGACTACTGGGAGCCAACTGGCGGCTTAGTCTCGCCAGCAGAGCAGAGGATATTGGATCGCTTTGTTCGTTACCTCTCACGCTTCGGTGCTTCCCACACCCTGGACCAAGCCAAAGAAGAGTTCATAGACCAACTCGCCAGCCTCCGGGTCGAGCGCCATGGCCCCCAGGCCGAGAAGTCATTCGAGGTGATGCGTAAATGGCTCACCGTCGAGGCCGGCTATTACAGCATCGTGATACTCCCGGATGGGGGCATACGGAAGGAAGCCAAAAGCATTAGCTTCGCCAAGATGGGGCAGGAGGAATTTGCAGATCTCTATCGCGCAGTCTTCGGTGTTTGCTGGCGTTATGTCCTCAGCTTGCAGTTCTGCTCTGAAGCTGAGGCTGAGGAGGCCGTGACTCAACTAATGGGGTTTGCCTGATGAGATTTGAGACGAGCCCGATCCGTTCTCAGGCGCTTCGTGATGGCGCCTGCGGCCAAGCCTGCAAGCTTCAACTGCCCGGTGTCTGTATTGGCGGCACCGATACTACCGTTCTGGCTCACCTGCCGAGTACCCCACATGGCATGGCTCTGAAGGGGGATGACCTGGTGGCGGTTGAGGCATGCTCTGCCTGCCATGATGCTATCGACGGCCGGCTTCCCTATGACTGGGAGCCAGGGGAGCGAGAGGAGGTGATCTATGTCGCGTTGACCCGCCAGCTGCACAGCTGGGTTGTGCGGGGGCTTATCAGCATCAAAGGCGCTGCATGAGCCATGTGCTTTTAATCAGGACTAAGACCACACGAGGACCAACTCATGACCTACTCATTGGAAATGGCATTGCGACTGTTCTCACCGAAGGGGGCTCTCCATGAGCCAATCAGCGGT
>NZ_CAWNZT010000019.1:0-30690 GCF_963878965.1 Aeromonas sp. HMWF015
TTTGGAAGCAAATAAAACTCAAGGATTATCAATGAACAAGACTCTCATTGCCGGCATGGTAGCCGGACTGTTTGCCCTTCCCGCCTGGGCTGCCCAGGTGCCTGCCGGTACCAAGCTGCTGCCGGATGCCCAACAAATCTACGTGACCAATATCGGCACCGAACCCACCACCATCGACCCCCAGCTGGTAGAAGAGACCGCCGGTAGTGCCATCGTCAACGATCTGTTTGAAGGGCTCTATGAGCTGGATAATACCGGCAAGATCAAACCAGCAGGCGCCGTCAGCTACGACGTCGACAAGACAGGTACCGTCTACACCTTCAAGCTGAGGCCCGAGGCCAAGTGGTCAAACGGTGAACCTGTCACCGCCGCCGATTATGTCTACGGCTGGCAACGGGCGGCCGATCCCAAGACGGCCTCCAACTACGCCTGGTTTATCGAGTTGACCGGAGTGGTCAATGCAAGCGAGGTGACCCAAGGCAAGAAGAGCCCGTCAGAGCTCGGGATCAAGGCGCTCGATGACCACACCCTGCAGGTCACCCTGAAAAATCCGGTCCCCTTCTTCCTGAAGACGCTGGCCCACTACACCACGTTCCCGGCCCCCAAGGCCACCATCGAAAAATACGGTAAGGATTGGGTCAAACCGGGCAATATCGTCTCCAACGGTGCCTTTGTGCTCAAGGAGTGGACCCCCAACGAGCGGCTGAGTGCCGAGCGCAATCCCCACTACTGGAACAACCAGCACACCGTCCTGAACAAGGTGATCTATCTGGAGATCGTCTCCGAAACCGCCGCCTACAACCGCTATCGCACCGGTGAACTGCACTACACCACTTATCCGCTGGAGCAGTACAAACAGCTCAAGAGCAAGAGCCCGGAAGAACTGGTCAGCGTCCCCACGCTGGCCAGCTATTACTATGTCTTCAATACCCAGCGCAAACCGTTCGATGACCCGAAAGTACGCAAGGCGCTTTCGCTCGCCATCGACCGGGAGACCATCACCGACAAGATCCTGGGACAGGGACAAATTGCCGCATATAGCTTCACGCCCCCCATTGTGGACGGTTTTGAATTGAAAAAACCGGCCAGCCAGCTGCAGAGCAAAGAGGAGCGGATCAAGCAGGCCAAAGCCCTGTTGGCCGAAGCGGGCTATGGCCCGGACAAGCCACTCACAGTGGACATTCTCTACAACACCAACGAGAGCCACAAAAAGATTGCGCTGGCCGTCTCCTCCATGTGGAAACACAACCTGGGGGTCACTGCCACCCTCAACAACATGGAGTGGAAGACCATGGTCTCGGCACTCAACGAGGGGGATTTTGGCGTTAGCCGCTATGGCTGGAACGGGGATTATAACGATGCCTCAACCTTCCTCGACATCATGACCTCCAGTAGCAGTGCCAACAGCGGCAAGTGGTTCAACAAGGAGTACGACGCCCTGCTGGCCAAGGCCCACGACTCGCTGGAGCCCGCTGAACGCAATGCCCTGTATCAACAGGCAGAGGCACTCATTGATGCGGATGCCCCCATCGCCCCCATCTATTTCTCGGTCAAATCAAGGTTGCTCAAGCCTTTCGTGAAAGGCTACCCCCACCTTAACCCGCAGGATGTGGTCTACAGCAAGGAGCTCTATCTGGTTGCCCAATAGACACTGACTGAACAGATCAACCAGACTTGCTGACCTTTGTTGTAGTGATGGTCAAGAGAGGCCGCTTCAAGCACAGGTCATCTGAGTGGGACCGCTGATATCTACAACAAGCGAACGCCAGAACCGCCTTCTGAACGACAAAACCCCCGATACGCTATATCGGGGGTTTTGAGGTAGAAAACACAAGCTAAAAATGGGTGACGTTTTCAGCTTCTAGATCAGGCCACATTGCACTTGGTCGCTTGGCTCAGCTGGCCCAAGTGATTATGTGATCAATCCACTCACCAGCCTGCTCCTCGTGAACCACTTTGCCACGTACAGATTGACCCGCCTGATGCATGGCAGAGCGACTGCCGGTCAGCAGCGGATGCCACTCTGGCAGAGTATCCCCGTCAGCTAGTAAACGATAGGCACAAGTAGAGGGGAGCCAATCATATTCGGCAATCTTGTCGTGAGTTATCTGCAGACAGTCAGGCTCTTTTTTGAAGCGATTAAGATAATCGGAACACTGGCAGGTCTTGGTATTGAGCAGGTTACAAGCCACATTGGTGAATACAAGCTCATCTGTATCTTCATCAATGAGCTTGTTAAGGCAACATTTACCGCAACCATCGCAGAGGGATTCCCACTCGGATTCAGTCATCTGCTGCAGACTCTTGGTCTGCCAAAAGGAGGATTGCATCATACCGCTCACTTAATATGCCTTCTCAAACGCGTGGTTATACCTATTGTCATCCTGAATTTCAAGGTTGGCATTGTCCACGGAGTTCTTTAGCAATAAAAACCAAACATAAAAAAACCGGCGCCTTGGCGCCGGTTTTTGCTCACTATCTCTCGATTACAGAGAAGCAGTGAAGGTACGGGTGATGACGTCTTGCTGTTGCTCTTTGGTCAAAGAGTTGAAGCGAACGGCATAACCGGATACGCGGATGGTCAACTGCGGATATTTCTCCGGATTTTCCATGGCGTCCAGCAGCATTTCACGGTTCATCACGTTAACGTTCAGGTGCTGACCACCCTCTACGTTGGATTCGTGGTGGAAGTAACCGTCCATCAGGCCAGCCAGGTTGGCTTTCTGGGCTTCCATATCTTTACCCAGTGCGTTCGGAACGATGGAGAAGGTATAGGAGATACCATCTTTAGCGTAAGCGAACGGCAGCTTGGCTACGGAAGTCAGGGAAGCAACAGCACCTTTCTGGTCACGACCGTGCATCGGGTTTGCCCCCGGGCCGAACGGAGCACCGGCACGACGGCCATCCGGGGTGTTACCGGTCTTCTTGCCATATACCACATTGGAGGTGATGGTCAGAACAGACTGGGTAGCAACAGCACCACGGTAGGTGTTCAGCTTCTGAATCTTCTTCATGAAGCGCTCAACCAGGTCACAGGCGATATCATCGACGCGAGCGTCGTTGTTACCGAACTGCGGGTATTCGCCGTCGATTTCGAAGTCGATGGCTACGCCATCTTCGTCACGAATCGGCTTGACCTTGGCGTACTTGATGGCAGACAGGGAGTCAGCGGCTACGGACAGACCCGCGATACCACACGCCATGGTGCGATATACGTCACGGTCGTGCAGCGCCATCAGAGAGGCTTCGTAGCTGTACTTGTCGTGCATGTAGTGGATGATGTTCAGGGCAGCAACGTATTGCTTGGCCAGCCAATCCATGAAGTGGTCCAGACGATCCATTACGTCGTTGTAGTCGAGGTACTCGGACTTGACCATTTCGGTTTTCGGACCGACCTGGATCTTGAGCTTCTCGTCCATACCGCCGTTGATTGCATACAGCATGGTCTTGGCCAGGTTGGCACGAGCACCGAAGAACTGCATCTGCTTACCAACGATCATCGGGGATACACAGCAAGCGATGGCGTAGTCATCGTTGTTGAAATCCGGACGCATCAGATCGTCGTTCTCGTACTGAACGGAAGAGGTCTCGATGGATACCTTGGCACAGTACTTCTTGAAACCGACCGGCAGCTTCTCGGACCACAGGATGGTCAGGTTCGGCTCAGGGGACGGGCCCATGGTGTACAGAGTGTTCAGCATACGGAAGCTGTTCTTGGTGACCAGGGTACGGCCATCAACGCCCATACCAGCCAGGGTCTCGGTAGCCCACATCGGGTCGCCGGAGAACAGTGAATCGTATTCCGGGGTACGCAGGAAGCGAACCATACGCAGCTTCATGACCATGTGGTCCATCAGCTCCTGGGCTTCTTGCTCGGTGATCAGGCCTTTCTGCAGGTCACGCTCGATGTAGATATCCAGGAAGCTGGAGGTACGACCGAAGGACATGGCTGCACCGTTCTGGGACTTGACTGCCGCCAGGTAGGCGAAGTAGGTCCACTGGACAGCTTCTTTGGCGTTCTTGGCCGGTACGGAGATATCGCAACCGTACTTGGCAGCCATCACCTTCATCTGTGCCAGGGCACGGTGCTGCTCGGAGATCTCTTCGCGCAGACGGATGGTAGCTTCCAGGTTGACGCCGTTTTCCAGGTCAGCTTGCAGGGACTTGAACTGGGCCAGTTTGTCGGCCATCAGGAAGTCGATACCGTACAGGGCTACACGACGGTAGTCACCGATGATACGGCCACGGCCGTAGGCATCCGGCAGACCGGTGATAACACCAGACTTACGGCAGTTCAGGATGTCTTTGGTGTAAACGTCAAACACGCCCTGGTTGTGAGTCTTGCGGTACTCGGTGAAGATCTTCTCGACCATCGGGTCCAGTTGACGACCGTACACTTCGCAAGAAGTTTTAACCATCTTGATACCGCCGTTGGCGATGATGGCGCGCTTCAGCGGCTTGTCAGTCTGCAGACCAACGATCTGCTCCAGGCTCTGATCGATATAACCGGCATCGTGTGCGGTAATGGTGGAGGGCAGGTCAGTATCAAAATCGACCGGCGCGTGAGTGCGGTTCTCGATTTTGATCCCTTCCATGACCTTGTCCCACAGCTTGGTGGTCGCTTCGGTCGCGCCAGCCAGGAAGGACTCGTCACCTTCATACGGGGTGTAGTTCTTCTGGATGAAGTCACGGGTGTTGACAGAGGTCTGCCATTCACCGGCCGCGAAGCCTTCCCATGCTTTTTGGAACTGTTCGTTAAGTTCTGCCATTTTTCATTACCTCACACGGTATTGATGTAGTATCCCGCAATCATCCTTAATGATGACGACGGAAGATAAACCAGTAAGTCAGACCAACCATCACGCCACCACCGATGATATTGCCGATGGTCACGGGGATGAGGTTGTGTAGGACGAAGTTGGATACGGTCAGGTCAGCAAAGGTTGCCGGATCCTGGCCGATGGCCTGCCAAAATTCCGGACTAGCCACGCTGTGGATAGCGATACCAACCGGAATCATAAACATGTTTGCGATGCTGTGCTCGAAACCTGATGCAACGAACATGGCAACCGGCAGCAGCATAACCACTACCTTGTCAGTCGCGCTGCGGGCACCAAAGGCCATCCAGGCAGCAAGACATACCATCAGGTTACAGAGGATACCCAGCGCCACCGCTTCGAAGAAGGTGTGGTGAATTTTGTGTTGGGCCACTTTGAGGGCGTTAAGGCCCCACTGACCGTCTGCGGCCGTGTACTCGGCAGAAACGATGATCAGCGCCACCATCAGCAGACCGCCAATCAGGTTGCCGAAGTAGACCAGACCCCAATTCTTGAGCAGCTGAGCCCAGCTGATGCGATTGGCAGCCTTGGCCACCAGCGTCAGGGTGGTAGAGGTGAACAGCTCGGCACCGAGCAGCACACAGAGAATAAGTCCGAGAGAGAAGCAGAGACCGCCCACAAGCTTGGCCATACCCCAAGGCATGGAACCGGTTCCGGTAGTCACTGTGATGTAGAAGATAAATGCGATGGCGATGAAAGCGCCTGCGGTGATGGCCAGTGGAATGACCTTGTATGCCGGCTTGGTAGCCTTGGCATAGGTGATGTCTTCAGCCAGTGCAGCGATGGCTTCGGGCTTGAGACAATCGAATGGAGATTCAGCTTTCAATTATTTTCTACCTGAATGTTTTGCCTGTTGAAATCATAACAAAGGGCCAAATAGCCAAAATTGACATTGATCAAGTTTATCAGAGTGCGAATGTAATTTTACTACAAATATTTTAGTGCGATGGCTACGCCACTTTACACCAGGTATCAGCTGAAACAGAAATATCACATTTTTAATGCAATGATTTTAAAGAATTTATTCCAGAGCATGGAAATATGGTATTGGCAAGATATCTTTGCAGATCGACTGCACATCCCCTGCCCTGCCATCAACCCCCTTAGGGGTATTTTTTGTTTTTTATTTCATCTTTGAATAACAATCCCGTGCCTTGCCGCACGATAAACAGAAGGGGCCACACGGCCCCTTCCTTTACAACAACAATCACGCCCAGTGATGGGCTCGCTTGGCCTTCTGCAGCTTCTCGTAAGCCGCCAGCAGCTTCTGGTGCAGCGGAAACTGGGAGAGCGACAGGTCGGCCGCCTCCAGACCGTGGAAGCGTGCTTCGCCAGTGGCGTTGGCCCATGCCTGTGCCAGCGTCTCTTCACCATACATGCGAGTGAAGACGGCGCGATACTGCTCGGGGTCGCGCTCCTCGTCGAGGAACAACTCGACGCAGGCACGGAGAGCGCGGTAGTAGCTGGCACGCTCGGCAGTAAACACCGACTGGTTGAACTCCATGGTCCAGTCGATGAGATCCAGCGCCGTCTCCAGCTCACCGGCGGCCAGCGCCAGCATGGCTTTCAGCTCGCCAACGCGCAGGGTGTGCAGTGCGGTACCCTTGGCAGCGGCGATGCCCAGCAGCTCGCGTACACGGGTACGCTCGTCGTGCCCCTCTTCATCCAGTTGATCAAACAACGCCATGTACTGCTCGGCATCCCAATCAAGTGATGGCAGCGCCAGGATCACTTCGCGCAGGTTGGCGCCCATGTTGTTGTTGGCCAGCAGCAGATCTTCGGCCGGATAGATGTCGGACATGCCCGGCACCAGAATGCGGCAGGCGTAGACACCCAGATGCTCGTAGTCGGCGATATAGACCGGCTGCTCCAGCTCATGGAAGATGCCGATCAGGTGATCAAACTCCTCCTGCGAGGTGCCACGGAAGTCCCAGTCGGCAAACTCGAAGTCCGCATCCTGCTTGAACAGATCCCAGCTGATAAGGCCCGAGGAGTCGATGAAGTGGGTCTCGAGGTTGTGGTGATCCGCCACCTGCTCGTTGTCGAATGACGGCGGCACAAACACGTCGAGATCCTTGAGACCACGGCCCTGCAGCAGCTCGGTGACGGTCCGCTCGAAGGCCACTTCGAAGCGCGGGTGGGCGCCGAAGGAGGCAAAGCAGGTACCGTTGCTAGGGTTGAGCAGCACCACACAGATGACCGGATAGCGGCCACCCAGGGAAGCATCGAAGCTGTAAATGGGGAAGCCTTCCGCTTCGAGCGCAGCGATGGAGGCGGCAATCCCCGGATAACGGGCAATGACCTCGTCCGGGATCAGCGGCAAGCTGATGGCCTCGGCGATGATCTTGTTCTTCACGTGGCGCTCGAACACCTCGGAGAGCGCCTGGGTGCGCGCTTCGGTCTTGGTGTTGCCAGCGCTCATGCCGTTGGAGACATAGAGGTTGCCGATGATGTTCATCGGGATGTAGACGGTCTCGTGATCGGACTGACGCTCGAACGGCAGGGCGACGATACCGCGCTCTTCGTTGTTTGACTGCAGATCCACCAGCATGTCGGCGGTCACTTCACCATCCGGGTTGTAAAACTTGCGGGTGAAGCTGTCGAGCAGACCGGCCGGGAACTGGTCACCCTCGATGGGGAACCACTTCTCGTTCGGGTAGTGAACGAAATCGCCGTTGGCGACCTGCTCGCCCAGATAGAAGTCGGCGAAGAAGTAGTTGGTGGAGAGACGCTCGAAATATTCGCCAAGGGCAGACGCGAGGGCCGCCTTCTTGCTGGCACCCTTGCCGTTGGTAAAGCAGAGGGCGCACTCTTTGTCGCGAATATGCACCGACCAGACGTTCGGCACGGGGTTGAGCCAGGAGGCCTCTTCAATATCAAAGCCCAAGGCTTGCAGCTTGGTCTGGAAGCGTTCGATGGAGTCTTCCAGCGCCGCGTCCTTGCCGGGAATAAAAGTGTGGTCAGTCATCACGATATCCTGATTTTTATTGGCTCATGTTCGGCCGCAGATAATAGCAGGGGTCGGCGGCTTTGGCAGGACAAAAATCAGCAAACAGGGATGAGTCGCACGGTGAGAAACCGGCTTGCCCCCTCTCCCCCGCCACAAACAGCGCGGGCCCGGGGATTGCCCGGGCCCGCTGGTTACGCGACGCAATACATCGTCAGAGCTGCTTGCCCTGGCTCGCAATCACCTGGCTGTACCAGTGGAAGCTCGACTTCTTGATCCGGCGAAGGGAGCCCCCCTGCTCGTCACGCTCCACATAGACGAAGCCGTAGCGCTTCTGATAGCCGTTGAGCCAGCTCAGGATGTCGGTGAACGACCAGGCGCAGTAGCCGAGCAATTCCACCCCATCCTGCATCGCCTCCTTGCACGCCTTGACGTGGCTGCGCAGGTAATCGATGCGGTACTCATCGTTCACCTTGTCGCCCGCCTCCAGCTTGTCGAACTCGCCAAGGCCGTTCTCGGTGATCATCAGTGGCAGGCCGTAACGGGAAGAGAGGCGACGCAGGGCGATGCGCATCCCGGTCGGATCGATAGCCCAGTCCCAGTTGCTGGTCTCAAGGTGCGGATTGGGCGCCGTCTTGTAGAGGCCGGGAATGCCGCTGGACGGCGTGGTGCCCTTCTTGCCGGTGGTGTTGATCCGCTGCAGGGTCTGACCGCCCAAGGGGTTATCAGTGTAGGTCAGGGTGTAGTAGTAGTTGACGCCGATGTAGTCGGGCGTCCCCTCGCGCAGCAACTCCATATCGCCCGGCAGGATCTCGGGCGCCTCGCCGTTTTCCCGCAAGTAAGCGAGCGCCGCCTGCGGATAGCGGCCAAAGCAGTAGGCATCCAGCCACCAGAGGTTGTTGAACTCCTCGGCGTTCTCGTAGGCCAGCATATCTTTCGGGTCGCACGACGCCGGATAGGCTGGGGAGTAGGCAAAGCTCGGGCCGATGAGGCCATTTGGCACATGCTGGCGAAACGCCTTGATCACCCGGGCGTTAGCCAGAAAGGCGATATGGTTGGCGGCGAAGAAGCGCTTGCGATCCTGCACAGCGGGCGGATGGGTGCCGAGCTGATAGGCGTTAGTCAGGTTGTAGTTCTGCTCGTTAAGCGACACCCAGTACTTCACCTTGCCGGCAAAACGCTGATAGAGGGTCACGCAGTAGCGCTCGAAATCCTCGATAATGCGTCGGTCTTCCCAGCCGCCGTACTCATCTTGCAGCGCCTGCGGCAGATCCCAGTGATAAAGGGTCAGCACCGGTTCGATTTTGTGGGCCAAGAGGGTGTCGATCAGCTTCTCGTAGAAGGCCAGCCCCGCCTCGTTCACCTCCCCCCGACCGGTGGGATAAATGCGCGGCCAGCTCACCGAGAAACGGTAAGCCTTGAGCCCCATCTCGGCCATCAGCGCCACGTCCTCTTCCATGCGGTGGTAGTGATCCACCGCCACATCGCCGTTGCTCCCCTCAAAGGTCTTGCCCGGCAGCTTGGTGAAGAGATCCCACACCGAGGGCCCCTTGCCATCGGCATTCCAGCCCCCCTCCACCTGATAGGCAGCGGAGGCGGCGCCCCACAGAAAATCGCTCGGGAAGTCGTTGAACTTGTGGTGATGCATCTGGTGCTGCTCCTTCTGCGCTGATGGTGTCAGCCATCTCTGATAACTCGGCGCCCCCTGTCGGGGCGCCCGAAATGAATTGGCATAAGCATCCATCACTTCTAAAATTCCGTCCAATGACAAATTTGACCACTCAACATTCCCAACAGGAATGAAAGGAGCCCTGATGGAGCTACGGGATCTGAAAGCCTTCGTCACTCTGGGGGAGGTGCTGCACTTCGGCCAGGCGGCGGTACGCCAGCACGTTACCCAGTCGGCCCTGAGCAAACAGATAAGGCGACTGGAGGAGGAGCTGGGCGGCGAGCTGTTCGAGCGCAACGCCAGTACCACTCGCCTCACCGGACTGGGCAGGGCGCTGTATGAGGATGCCCGCGCAGTGGTCATCCAGAGCGAGCTGCTCTCGCGCACCGCCCGCGACGTGCTGGCGGGCAATGTCGGCACCCTGCGCATCGGCTTTGGCGTGGCCACCAAGATCCTGGTGCCCGCCGCCATCGCCCGCTTTCGCGCCGAGCGGCCGCAGGTGACCATAGAGCTCAACGATCTCTCCACCCACCACCAGCTGCTGGCGCTCAGTGAAGGCAAGCTGGATCTGGGCTTTTGCCGCCTGCCCGCCCCCAAGGGATGGCACGCCATGCCGGTGGTCGAGGCCCACTTCGTCGCCGTGCTGCCCGCCAGCTACCGCGATGTGAGGGAGTTGGCCGATCTGGTGGACAAGCCACTGGCGATCCTGCGTCGGGACAAGGCGCCATCGTTTTACGATCACCTGATGAACTATCTGGCCCAGAGCGGACTGCGCTTTCGCGATATCCTGTACGTCAACGACTTCGCCGCCGGCGTCGCCACCGCGGCCGCGGAGATCGCCTGGACCCTGGTCCCCTCCTCCACCACCATAGAGCACCCGGATGTGCTCACCCTGCCCCTGAGAGATGGCGAAGCCTGCTGGACCATTGGCCTTATTCGTCCGCCCCACAGCAAGGGGCCCTTGATCGACGCCTTCTGGGCAACCATCGCCGATATGACGCCGAGATAGACACGCAGTGGAAAAACAGCAGATGGCAGCAGCGCATCAACGATAGCGTTCGACGATACGCGCCAACTCGCCGCTTTGTCGCAGCTGTTGCAGGGCACTGTTGAACTCGGTTATCCGGGTATTGAAGCGGGAGTGCTTGCCGATGCAGAGATTGAACGGGGTAGAGGCAAGCTGCAGCGGCACCTCGACCACCAACCCGGAGAGACCCAGCTGGTTGAGTTTGAAGCGTGCCACCAGTGGGTCGGTCACCATCAGATCCCCCCGACCCGCCGCCAGCATTTTGAAGACATTATCGACATTGATGGTGTGATGAACGGTGAAGCCCGCCAGGTTCTCCTTGCCCCAGCCGTTACCGAAATAGTCGAGAAAGGTAAGTGATTTGAAGTCGCTCAAGCGGCTGGCTCGCTGAAACTCCGCCATGCGGGGATGGGCACGCTGGGTAAAAATAGTTAGCACAGTGGTAGTGACCGGCTCTTCCACAACCAGGGTATAACTGCGCCGCTCCCGGGTTGCGATGGTCACGAAGCCATCGGCCTGCGCCATCCGCACCAGTTTTTGCGCCCGTTGCCACGGATAACCTTCATGGCGCACCCGCAGCCCCATCTGCGCCGCCACCCGATTCATCACGTCGATCATCAGCCCGCGCATCTTGCCCTGTTCGTCACGCCACGAATATGGGGCAAAGTCGTCAAAGTAGACCATCTTCAACTCGGCCGCTGGCGCCGCCCATGCACTCTGCCACATCAGCAATCCCCACAGGATTGCGCTCCTCATACCAACACCCATGGCCGCGACTCCATCCACTCCTGCCACCTCTGAGCCTAGTGCAAAGCGGGCTGTGGCAAGGATCAGGAGCCAGTGAAAATAGTGACCAGAAAAAGAGAGGGGAAGCAGTGGCTTCCCCTCTCCCGTCAGCTTGTCAGCTTGTCAGCTTGTCAGCACGCCACCTTATCGATAGCGGTCACGACCTTCTGCTCACGCCAGCTCGGCGCGCAGCGCTTTGGTTGCATCGACCATCACCTTGAGGGCAGCTTCCGTCTCTTCCCAGCCGCGGGTCTTGAGGCCGCAGTCCGGGTTGACCCAGAGCCGCTCGACCGGGATCTGTTTGGCCGCCTTGCGCAGCAACCCCTCAATCCAGCTCTGACTCGGCACGTTCGGCGAGTGGATGTCATAGACGCCCGGGCCAATCTCGTTGGGGTAGTTGAAGCGCTCGAACGCTTCGAGCAGCTGCATCTGGCTGCGGCTGGTCTCGATGGTGATCACATCCGCATCCAGCGCCGCCACCGCCTCGATGATGAGGTTGAAGTCGCTGTAACACATGTGGGTGTGGATCTGGGTGCTGTCCGCCACCGGGCTGGCGCTCAGGCGGAAGGCGCGCACCGCCCAGTCGAGATAGGCCTGATGATCCTGTTTGCGCAGGGGCAGCCCTTCACGGATCGCCGGTTCGTCGATCTGGATGATCTTGATGCCGGCAGCTTCCAAGTCAGCCACCTCGTCGCGAATGGCCAGCCCGATTTGCAGGGCAGATTGCTCGCGGCTCACGTCTTCCCGCGGGAAGGACCAGCAGAGGATGGTCACAGGGCCAGTCAGCATCCCCTTGACCGGCTTGTCGGTCAGGCTCTGGGCAAACTGGGTCCACGCCAGGGTCATGGGGGTCGGGCGGTCGATATCACGGGTGATCACCGGCGGCTTGACGCAGCGGGAGCCATAACTCTGTACCCAGCCGAAACGGGTAATGGCAAAGCCGTCCAGCAGCTCACCGAAATACTCCACCATGTCGTTGCGCTCGGCCTCGCCGTGCACCAGCACGTCCAGCCCGATGGCCTCCTGACGCGCGATGGCATCGCCGATCTCCGCCTTAATGCCCGCCTCGTAGGCGCTGTCATCGATGCGACCGGCGCGCCAATCCTGCCGCAATACCCGGATCTGCGAGGTCTGCGGGAAGGAGCCGATGGTGGTGGTGGGCAGCAGCGGCAGCTTGAGATCCGAGCGCTGCAGCTCGGCCCTGACCGGATAGGGGCTGTGGCGATCAAAATCGCTGTTGGTGAGGCTGGCGAGCCGTGACTGCACCGCTTTTTTGTGCACCCGGCTGTCGGACTCCCGATCGACGATGGGCTGGCTGTAGGCGGTGATTTTGTCGAGCTCGCCCCCATCCAGATAGTCTCTGAGCAGTCCCAGCTCGAAACATTTTTGCAAGGCGAAGGCGAACCAGCTGCGGGTCTGGGGATCCAGCTCCTGCTCCAGGGTCAAATCCACTGGGCTGTGCAGCAATGAGCAGGATGAGGCCACCCAGAGCCGCTCGCCGAGTTTGGCTTTCAGTGCCTTCAGGGTCGGCGCCAGCTTGGCCAGATTGGCGCGCCAGACGTTGCGGCCGTTGATCACCCCGGCGGAGATGACCCACTGGGCGGGCAGATGCGGCACCAGCGTCTCCAGCTGCTCGGGGGCGGCCACCAGATCCAGGTGCAGGCCATCTACCTTGAGGCTGGTGATGATGTCGCGCTGATGGGCAACCGAACCGAAATAGGTGGTGAGCAGCAGCTTGCAAGGGCCCGCGAGGCGCTCGTAGGCGTTGAGGTAGGCCAGCCGCCACTCGTCCGGCAAGTCCAGCGTCAGCGCCGGTTCGTCGATCTGCACCCACTCAACTCCTTGGGCGGCCAGTTTGGCCAGGATCTCCTGATAGACGATGAGCAGGCGATCGAGCAGTTCAAGGCGCGAGAAGCCGCTCTCTTTCTCCTTGCCAAGCCACAGATAAGAGACCGGCCCCAGCAACACCGCCTTGACCGGCAGCCCCAGCGCTTTGGCCTCTTCCACCTCGTCAAACAGCTGGCTCCAGCCCAGTTTGAAGCGCTGATCACGGCTGAATTCCGGCACCAGATAGTGATAGTTGGTGTTGAACCATTTGGTCATCTCGGCGGCGGCCGCCGCCGGGCCGGTCGGCGCACGGCCGCGGGCCACCCGGAACAGGGTGTCGAGATCGGTCTCGCCATGGCGGTGACGGGCAGGCACTGCATCCACCAGCAGACTGGTGCCGAGCACCTGATCGTACCAGGCAAAGTCGCCCACCGGCAGCAGATTGACCCCGGCGCCGTGCTGGGCCTGCCAGTGGCGCTCACGCAGCGTCTTGCCCACGGCAACGAGTTCGGCCTGAGTGGTCTCGCCACGCCAGTAGGATTCGAGGGCAAATTTCAGCTCGCGCTTGGCGCCGATACGGGGGAAGCCCAGATTGTGTGCTCGTGTCATAGGTTCATTTCCTTATGCTCATTCATCTGATGGGAAACTGGATGATTTAGCCATCCAGATGTTTACACATCCAAAATGACAAGATAAGGTGACGCTGGCTATTGAATCCTCTTCAAGTGGCTCTCAAATAATCCTCAACTGACCGCCGAACAGGTTCACCGCGAGGATACAGAAGCCCGCTTTTGCATGCGTTAAGAAGCGCAGTAGCAAGAAGGCAGGATCAAGGGGTGCAGGAGGCTAAAGGCCGGGCCACCGCCGACAGCCACATCAACGCCATACGCAATCTCACAAGGAGCCATCTTATGGCAGTGCCAAGCAATGCAGGGATAGAGATCAAACACTTGAAAACATTGACCGCGCTGGCCGAACAGGGCTCGCTGGCGGGTGCGGCGCTGATCCTCAACCTCACCCAGTCCGCCCTCTCCCACCAGCTCAAAGAGCTGGAGACCCGCCTCAATCTGGAGCTCTACCTGCGCAAGAGCCGCCCGCTGGTGCTGACCGCAGCCGGCAGCCAGCTGCTCGCCCTCGCCCGTCAGGTGTTGCCCGCTCTGGCCCAGACCGAGAAACAGTTGCAAGCCCTGCAGAGCGGCGATGCGGGCAGGCTGCATCTGGCGCTCGATTGCCACAGCTGCATCCAGTGGCTGTTGCCGCTGTTGCCCGATTTTCGCCGCCAGTGGCCGGGGGTGGATCTGGAGGTGGAGTCAGTGCCGGGCTTTGATGCCATCAATGCCCTGCTCGGCGGCCAGCTCGATCTGCTGCTCACCTCCGATGTGCAGGCCCGCGGCGATCTCCACTTCGAGCCGCTGTTTGCCTTCGATCTCACTCTGGTGATGGCGCCGGATCACCCCCTCTGCCACCAGAGCCGTATCGAGCCGAGCGATCTGGAGTCGGAGGTGCTGCTGGTCTATCCGGTGGAGCGCAGCCGCATGGATATCTTCAGCCGCTTTTTGCAGCCCGCCGGGGTGGAGCCCGCCCGCTGCAAGCCGGTGGACAACACCTCGGTGATGCTGCAGATGGCCGCCGCCGGGCTCGGCGTCGCCGCCCTGCCGCGCTGGGCCAGCGACGAGTTTGTCAGACAGGAGATGCTCTGCACCCGCCCCCTCGGGAGTGGTATTCGTCGCCATATGTACGGCGCGGTGCGGGCCGCCGATCGGGATCAAGCCTGCCTGCAGAGCCTGTTCGAGCGCATTCGCACCAAGATGGAGGGATAGCCCCCTCAGCGAGGCTGGCCGACCTCTGCCAGCAGTGCAGGCAACTGCGCCTTGATAAAGTCGATGAGGGCCCTGACCGCCGGTGACAGACCGCGCCGCGCGGGATAGAGCATCACCAGCTTGCCATCTTTGGGACGCCACTCGGGCAGCAGTTGTTGCAGCCGCCCATCCGCCAGCTCATTCACGCAGGCGTAAAGTGGCAAGCCCACCATCCCGAGCCCCGCCAGCGCAGCCTGTTTGAGGGTTTGCACATTGTCGCTGCGCAATAGCACATTGACCGCCACCTCCTCACTCTCCCCACTGTCGTGCCGCAGCCGCAACAGATCGGCCTGACGCTCCAGCGAGCTGAAGAGCAGGGCATCCTCTCCTTCCAGCTGGCGTGGATGCGCCAGCGCATTGTGGCGCGAGAGCCACGCCGGGGTCGCCAGCACGCCCCACTGCACCGTACAGAGCGGCACCTGCACCAGACTGGAGGGGGGCTGCTCGAAGGCCACCCCGCGGATCACCACATCCAGCCCCTCCTCCAGCAGATCCACCTGCCGATTGCTGGCTTGCACGGCGAGCCTCACCTTGGGGTATTGCGCCATAAAAGCGGGCAGCAAACGGGCAAGCAGCGCATCGGCCATGGTAATGGGCACGCTGATGCGCACCAGACCGCTCGGCTCCTGCTGCCGTTGCCGCACAGCCGCCTCTCCCGCCTGCGCTTCGGCCAGCATCGCCTGACAGTGGCGATAGAGCACCTCACCGGCATCGGTCAGGCTGAGTTGGCGCGAGGTACGTTGCAGCAGCCGGGTATCCAGCCGCTCCTCCAGCAGCCGGATCCGGCGCGAGATCCGCGACTTGGGCACGCCAAGCGCCCGCGCGGCAGCAGTGAATCCCTGTCGCTGCACCACATGGGTGAAGAGATAGAGATCATTCAAATCAAGTTCCAGTGGTGTCATCGGGCAGCCTTTGTCAGGGTGAGGTGCATTCACATCGTTCCATTGGCGGAACGATAAGAACCCATTTCACCAGATTGTCGCCATTTTTGCAGCCATCATAATGGCCCTGTCCCCATCAGACGGTTGCTGCGCGGGCAATCCGCCCCACCAGCAAGGGCCGTTTGACTGTTCCGATATCACAAGGAGTTCACCATGAAACTGCGACAAATCTGCTCTGCCACCCTGCTCGGTCTGGCGACCCTGACAGCCACATTGGCCACCACAGCGACACCGGTCATGGCCGCCGAGGCTGCCAGCCATCCGACTGTATCACCCAACCGCTATCTGGAGATGCTCTCCCGAGACAATGCGGTACTGCTGCTGGTCGACCATCAGGTCGGCTTGCTGAGCGGCGTGCGCGACACCACGGTGGGCGAGCTCAAGCACAACGTGGTGGCGCTGGCCAACGCCGCCCGCGCCCTCGGCGTGCCGGTGATCGTGACCGCTACCATGCCCGATGGCATGTGGGGCCCCACCATGCCTGAACTGACCAGTGCCCTGCCGGATGTGAAGGTGATCAACCGCACCGTCATCAACGCCTGGGACGATCCCGCCGTGCGCGCCGCCATTGAGAAGACCGGCCGCAAACAGCTGATCATCGCCGGGGTATCCCTCGAGATCTGCGCCAGCTTCCCGGCCCTCTCTGCCAAGGCTGCCGGCTATGATACCCGGGTAGTGCTCGATGCCTCCGGCACCTTCAACGAAGCCAAGCGCACCACTGGGCTGCAACGCTTGCTGGGGGCCGGTATCCCGGTCACCGACTACGCCTCTGCCGCGGTCGAGATGCTGCGCAGCAACGTCGACCCCAAGGCGCACGATGTCTATAGCGCCCTCGACATGCCTTTCGCCACCCTGGTGTGGCAGATGCAAGAGGGTGCCAAGAAGTCGTAACTCGCCCGCCTTCGGTCAGATGACCGAAGGCATCTTTTATCTTCAAGAGGTTATATCGATGACCAGACGCCTGACTCTCTCCGCCCCCGTCAAGGGCCAACCGCTGCGCATTGGCAGCGGCTTTGCAGCCAGCCATTTTGGCGAACACTTTTTCAACGGTCTGATAGACCCCGTGGTGATGGTGGATCACTTCCAGATGACCGCCCCCACCTTCGAGCCCCATCCCCATGCCGGGATCTCTGCCGTCACCTATCTGTTCGAGGATTCGACGAGCCCCCACGTCAACTACGACTCCCTCGGCAATCAGGGCCCCATCGAACCGGGCGCGCTCCACTGGCTGGTGGCCGGGCGCGGGGCCGTACATACCGAGCAGCCGGAAGGGGCATCCCCCTATGTCCACGCCCTGCAGATCTTCGTCAACCTGCCTGCCCGTCAAAAGATGATGTCGCCTTTTGCCGTCCACGCAGCCGCTGCCACCATCCCCGAGTTTCATGGCGAAGGGGTGCGAGTACGGGTGGTCGCAGGCCACAGCAACGGGATAATGGCGCCACACTCGGCAGAGCTGCCACAACCCTTTACCCTGCTCGATGGCCATTGCGCGCCCGGCAGCCGCTTCACCCATCTGCTGGCGGCAGGCTGGAATGCGATGATCTATCCCTTGACCGGACCGCTGACCCTGCAGGCGGAGGGAGAGCGGCACCTCATCCCGGCAGGTCACGGGATGGGTGTCAGCCTCTCTGCCGATGGCGGCGAGGCGGTGGCTCTGCAGCTTGAGGCCACCGAGCCCTGCCACTTCGTGCAGCTCTCAGGCCAGGCGCTCAATGACCCCCTGGTCAAACATGGCCCCTTCGTCATGAATAGCCACGACGCCATTGCAGATCGGCTGCATGCCTATCAGCGCGGCGAATTTGGTCAGCTCAACGATGAGTGGCTGCGCAACGGCCAATATCGGCCATGAGCACGCTCGCTGGCCATCAGCCACAAATCACGCGCTGGCCTCTGGTCTTCCTCGCCATTTTTGCCGGTGCCAGCGGCGCCCTCTGCCTTGGCAAAGTGCCCGCCGTACTCGGCATACTGCGCAGCGAGCTGGGGCTGACACTGGTCGAAGCCAGCTATCTCGCCTCAGCTTTCAATACGCTGGCGATCCTCTGCAGCCTCTTTCTCGGCCTGCTGCTGACTCGCTGGAGTGGGCGGCAAACCGGGGTTGTCGGGCTACTGGTTATCGTCACAGGCGGTACGTTGGCGCTGCCCGCCACCGGGCTGGCCATGATGCTGCTGTCGCGCATTGTCGAGGGGATTGGCTTTTTGCTGGTCTCAGTGGCCATGCCCGCCTTTATCGTGGCGGTGACCCGGGAGGAGGATAAACGGCTGGCCATAAGCCTGTGGGCGGTCAACCTGCCTCTCGGGGCGGCGGCGGGTATGCTGCTCACCCCCTGGCTCACGGCGCAAGGTGGCTGGCGACTGGCCTGGCTGATCCTGATGATCCCACAACTCTCTGCCCTGCTGCTTCTGCTCGCCAGTCGCTCGGCAGATGGGCTGCGGGTCGGGGGGCCCCAAAGCGCGGCTAACGCAGGCCGCCCACTGCGCCAGCTCACGGTGCTCCGACAACTGACACTCTGGCGCTACGGGTTGGCGTTCACGCTCTACAGCCTGATGCTCTGGGCGCTCTTTGTCTGGCTGCCAACCATGTTGCAAGGCACTCCCAGGATTGGCCAAAGCCAGATTGCCCTGCTCTCTGCGCTGGCGGTGGTCGCCAATATTCCCGGCAACCTGATGGGGGCATGGCTGCTGCGCCGGGGCGTGGCACGAGATCGGCTCATCAACTGGGCACTGGGCCTGATGGCGCTGTGCGGCATGCTCGCCTTCTGGCCCGGCCTGTCGCCGTGGTGGGCCTATGGACTCTGCCTCGCCCTCTCCCTGGCGGGCGGTATGGCGCCACCAGCCATCCTCTCGTCTGCGCAGGGAGTGAGTCAGGGGCCAGTGCAACTGGCCATCGTGCAGGGCTTTTTTGTCCAGCTCGCCAACTTCGGTCAGCTGCTGGGCCCCCTGTTGCTGGCCGCCCTGATGACGCACAATGGCCATTGGGGAAGCGCTCGCGGGCTCTTTCTGGGCGGCTTGCTGCTGGTCGCGCTACTCTATGCCGCGGACCACCTGCCGGGCTCAAGCATGGCTGCAAAACAGGCTCGATCGCATTCGCGGCAAGATGGAAGATGACGAATAGAGAGGGAAACATCACAGTTATCGCAGGGAATGCTGGCCGGACAAGAGGCTGTTCAGTATGTTAACTGTTTAATCTTGCTTAACGGTAGCCACCATGTCTCAAGTCGATCTCAATCTCTTTCGCGTCCTCGATGCGGTGATCCGCTATGGTGGTGTCACCACGGCCGCCGAGATGATGGAGATGACCCCCTCGGCCATCAGTCAGGCCATCAGCCGCCTGACCACCCTGGTGGGTGAGCCGCTGTTTGTCCGCCAGGGACGCGGCATCACCCCCACGGCGCGAGCGCTCAGTCTGCACCACGAGATCATGGTGCCGCTGCACGACATGGAGCGCAGCCTGCAGCGTACCGATCTCTTTGATCCCCAGACCAGTCGGCGCACCTTTCGCATCGCGGGGGTGCCCGATATCGATATCTTCTTCCTGCCGGAGCTCAACAACCTGCTGCAGACCCAAGCCCCCAACTGTCAGCTGGAGTGGAACACCCAGGTGCAGGACGAAGCCTTGCGCCAGAACAGCCTCTATCTGCACAGCGTGGATCTGGTGCTGGCCACCAAGCCGATGGCGGAGCAGGGGATCGAAAACGAGCAGATCATGTCCCAGGCCCTGCGCATCGCCTGCCGCAAGGATCACCCCAGGATCCGCCAAGCCCCCGACATGGCCACCTTCTTCAACGAAAAGCACGTGGTATTGCAAACCAGGCGGCTCGACAGCTTGCTGCTCAACACCTTGACCAAGGCGCCGCTGCCGCCGCGCCAGATTGCCTACGAGAGCGACTCCCTGCTCACCGCCCTTCATCTGGTGAGCCGTACCGACTGGCTCTGCGTCGCCAGCCAGTGGCACATGGAGAAGCTGGGGCAGGCGCTGGATCTGGCCAGCTATCCCCTCCCCTGGCTCTCGGAGGATTGCCCCGTCTACATGAGTTGGCACAAGAGCTCCGGTCAGGATACCGGGCTTAATTGGCTCAAAGATCAGGTGCGGGCCGTCAGTTCGTTTTAAGTATGCTTAACAGTCAAGCATGCCCATCTCCTCATCCGGGCTATCGCTCTTCTCGACAAACCGCCTTATGGATAATTCCCCTTCAGGATAATCGGGCGCCTTTTCTCAACCATTAAGGCGCAGCTCATGACGACATCGTCGTGCCGAAGTAGCTGCGCAGCGCCTCCACCACCCGTCGCACCTTCTCCGGGATCTCCCGCTGCGGCGTGATGGCGTGGATCTCCATCGGCACCACCCGAAAACCGGGCAACAGTTCGAGCAGACGCCCCTGCGCCAGATCCTCGCCAATTTCTCCCTCCGGTTGTAGCGAGATCCCCTGCGCCGCCAGCGCAAACTGGCGCAGGGGCAACACGTTATTGCAGAGCACCTTGGCCTTGAACCTCACCCTGTGCTCGCCCCCCTTCTCATCCTGCAGCAGCAAACCGTTGCCCAGCATGTCGCCGCAGAGCCAGTCGTGGGTGGCCAGATCGGCGGGCGTGCGCGGCGTCCCCTTGCGCGTCAGATAGGCGGGGGCGGCGCAGAGCAGCATCCGGGTTTGCCCCAGTTTGCGGGCCACCAGAGTCGAATCGGGCAAAGTGCCGACCCGCAATGCCACGTCGATCCGCTCAGCAATGAGATCCCGTTTCTCGTCGTCGGCGATGATCTGGATAGTGAGGCCGGGGTGGGCCTGCAGCAGCGGTGAGAGGGCCAGCGCCAGCGGCTGGCCCGCCATCCCCACCGGGGCGGTGATCCGCACTTCCCCGAGCAGGGCGTCGCGCACCTCCGAGAGGCGCAGCTCGGTCTCGCTCAGGGTCTGCTGCAACGCCCGACACCCTTGCCACACCACCTCTCCCGCCTCGGTCAGACTGAGACGACGAGTGGAGCGATGGAGCAGGGGCAGTCCGAGCAGGCTCTCCAGCTGGCTGATATGCTGACTGACGGCGGAGGGGGTCATGCCAAGAGACTTGGCTGCCCCTGTCATGCTGCCCGCTTCCACCACGGCGGCGAAGATGGCGTAACGTCTGAGCTGTTCCATTATTAAATCCAGCTTATAAGTGAATGCATTTTTGAGGTTATTATTAAATCATAAATGGCGGCGTAGGATAGCCCCATTCCCACAGTGAAGGAGAGTTCCCCATGAAGATTGCCCTGATCGGTGCGAGCGGTTTTGTCGGTTCAGCCATCCTGAACGAGGCCATCAGCCGCGGCCATCACGTCACCGCCATCGTCCGCGATGTCAGCAAGGTGGCCGCCCATCCGCAGGTCACCGCCGTGGCGGTGGATGCCCAAAACCCGCAGGCATTGGCCGAGGTGCTCAAGGGGCACGATCGGGTGATCAGCGCCTACAACCCGGGCTGGACCACACCGGATATCTACGACCAGTACCTCAAGGGCGCCAACGCGATCGTCGCAGCAGCCAAAGCGGCCAACAGCTGGCTGCTGGTAGTAGGTGGCGCCGGCAGTCTGGAGGTTGCCCCCGGCGTGCAACTGGTGGATACCCCTGAGTTCCCGGCTGAGTGGAAACAGGGGGCACTGGCGGCCCGCGACGGTCTCACCGCCCTGCGTCGTGAAACCACCCTCGACTGGCGCTTTGTCTCTCCCCCGGTGTTCCTCGAACCGGGCGAGAAGCGCGGCGGCTATCGGATTGGTGGCGATCAGGTGCTGTTTAGCGGCGAACAGCCTGCCGGGATCACCGCTGGTGATCTGGCCGATGGCGTGCTGAACGAGGTGGAAAAACCGGCTCACCAGCGCCAGCGCTTTACCCTGGGTTACTGAGAGCCAGCAGGCGGTTAAGGCCAGAATACGCGGTCACTCGCCTGTGCTTTCGGTCAGGTGAAAAACCGCTCAACCAGAAGGGAGGCATCCGCCTCCCTTCTGTTTTGGCCATTTTCTGTTTTGGTCATTTTTGCCGCTGGCAGCTTGCCTCTGGTTATCACTCTCCTTCCCATCATTTCCCATTCCGCCCTTAATGGCTGCGCAAAAAGCAGCCACTCCATTACACACCGAATTCCATTTCGAATTTTGTATATAACTAAGAATAATTTGTTGTTTCCGTCTTATAACACCGAACAGTAGGATCCCCTTCATTCCAGATGGCGCCACACCGCTGCGCATACCGCCACACTGTCGCGCCATCCCGTTTGCCGCTCATCAGACCTGCCCGCACCAGAGGCAGCAGAAGAGATGGCGCTAGAGATAACGAAAGAGTGAGGAGGTGCACATGGAACATTCACCACTGCCGATCATCGATCTGGCTGCCCTCAACGGGGCACCCGACCTGCGTCGCCTTATGCTGGCCCGGCTGGCCGCGGCCGCCCGCGACGTCGGCTTTTTCTATCTGGTCGGCCACGGCTTGAGCAAGGTTGAGATGCTAGAGACTCTGGCGCTGGCAGAGCGCTTCTTTGCTCTGCCGGAGCAGGAGAAGCTGACGGCGCAGATGATCAACAGCCCCCACTTTCGCGGCTACAACCGGGTCGGTGCCGAGCTGACCCGCCAGCGGCCGGATCTGCGAGAGCAGTTCGATATCATGAATGAGGCGCAAGCCCTGCCTGCGGCGCAGATCCGTGAACCCTGGCAGCGGCTGATCGGCCCCAACCAGTGGCCGGCCGCCCTGCCAGAGATGAAAGCCCATCTGCTGGCGTGGCAGGAGCGGCTAAGCGATATCACTCTGACCCTGCTCGCCGCTTTTGCCGAGGTGCTGGAGCAACCGGCCAACGTGTTTGACGACAGTATTCGCGGCGCCCCCTACCAACACATGAAGCTGATTCACTACCCGGGGCAAGAGGCGGGTGGCAGCAGTCAGGGGGTCGGCGCCCACAAGGATCCTGGCTACCTGACGCTGGTGATGCAGGACAATCACTCGGGGCTTGAGGTCGAGACGGCCGACGGCTGGATCTCCGCGCCCCCCTTGCCGGGAGCGCTGGTGGTCAATATCGGCGAGCTGCTGGAGCTGGCCTCCAACGGCTATCTCAAGGCGACCCTGCATCGGGTGGTGAGCCCGCCGCCTGGCGTCTCGCGTCTCTCCTGCGCCTTCTTTATGGCGGCGCGGCTCGATGCCACCGTGCCACTGCTCAGCCTCTCCCCCGAGCTGGCAGCACAGGCGCAAGGGCCGGAGAGTGACCCGACCAATCCGCTCTTCTATCAGGTGGGGGAGAACGTGCTGAAAGGGCGGCTGCGCTCCCACCCGGATGTGGCGGCGCGGCACTATGGGCCGGTGGAACCAACTCGCCTCCCGCGCACTGAAAGCGAAGCGATAACGGCCTAAGCAGCGTAAAGATCCCTAGGCGGGTATATGCATAAGCTATAAGCCGCATGCACATACCCGCGCTGACAAAAACAACAAGCAACGAACAACAAAACAAGTCATGGCCAGAGCCTGGTCATCACGGAGCAACACGATGAAATTCAAGACCATGAGCGTACACAGCGGCCAGCGGATCGACCCACAGACCGGCGCCCTCACCACCCCGCTCTACCAGAGCAGCACCTTCAGCTACTTCAACGCCCAGGCGGGCAAGGAGCGCTTTGCAGGTCAAGCCCCCGGCTTTATCTACAGCCGCTTTGGCAACCCCACCACCGCCGAGCTGGAGCAGAAGCTGGCAGCCCTCGAAGGTGCCGATGAAGCGCTGGTGGTGGCGAGCGGCATGGCGGCGGTGAGCGCCATCATGTATGCGCTGGCCGACAGCGGCGATGAGGTGGCCTATATCGGCCCGCTCTACGGCGGCACCGATGCGTTCCTCAAGCAGACCTTCAGCCGCGCCGGCATCAAGGTCACCGCTTACGAGAGCGATCGGGATCTGCTGGCCAACATCCGCCCTGCTACCAAGGTGGTACTGTTCGAAACCCTGACCAACCCCACCCTCAAGGTGGTGGATCCGCGGTTGGTGGTGGAAGCGGCCCGCAAGGTGGGCGCCATCACAGTGTGTGACAACACCTTCCTCACCCCCTACCTGCTGCGTCCGCTGGAGCTCGGTGTCGACGTGGTGATGCACAGCGGTACCAAATATCTGGGTGGCCACGGCGACATCATCGCCGGGGTGGTAGCGGGATCTCACGCCCTGATGAAGTCGATCCGCACCGTGGCCCTCAAACATATCGGTTCTCCCATTGGCCCGCAGGAGGCTTACCTGCTGCAGCGTGGGGTCAAGACCCTGCCGCTACGGATGGATGCCCACCTGCACAATGCGCAGAAAGTGGCCGAGTTTCTGGCGGCCCACCCGGCGGTGAAGAAGGTGATCTACCCGGGCCTTGCCAACCATCCGGGTCACGATGCTCTCGGCGCCTTCGCCAGCGGCTTTGGCGGCATGGTGAGTATTGAGCTGGAAGGCGGGTTTGAACGCTGCGCCACCCTGCTCGATAACCTGCAACTGTTCGTGCAGGCGGTGAGTCTGGGGGATCTCGAGAGTCTCGCCTGCCATCCGGCCAGTACCACCCACGCCGCCATGGACGAGGCGAGCCGCCTCGCCGCCGGAGTCAATGACGACCTCATCCGCTTCAGCATCGGGGTGGAAGATGCCGACGATCTGATCGCCGATCTGGCCGCCGCGCTGGCGCAGATCTAACCGGGCGCGGTTTTTACTCCCCGACAAAACAGCGGCGAGTGAGATGCCTCAAACACAACAACGGCCCATCAAGAGCCGTTGTTGTTTGTTGCGCTATGGGAAGACGGAATTTACTCCTCCCACACCACCACTTGGGATGAGGGCCAGCGATCCCCGACCTGGGCGTACTTTTGCTCCAGCAGGTGACGCTTGATCTTCATGGTGGGGGTCAGCACGCCGTTCTCGATATTCCAGGGGGTTTTCACCACCAGAATGCCGCGGATCTTGGCGTGGGACTCCAGCTGATCGTTGACCCGAACCCGCGCCGCTTCCAGTCTGGCGTTGACCTCCTCCCGATTGCCCTTCATGGCGCTCTCGGCCAGCTGCACCAGCGCAATGGGCTGCGGCATGCCGTAACCAATCACGCAGAGCTGTTCGATGATGGGCTCCTGCCCCAGCAGCCCCTCTATGGGCACCGGCGCCACATACTTGCCCTTGGCGGTCTTGAACACATCCTTCATCCGGCCGGTGATGGTGAGATAACCCTCCTTGTCCAGCTTGCCCATGTCGCCAGTGTGCAGCCACCCCTCGGCATCGATGGCCTCGGCGCTGTGCTCGGGATCCTTGTAGTAACCCAGCATCATCCCTTCGCAGCGGCAGAGGATCTCCCCCTCGTCGGAGATCTTGATGGTCACCCCGATCCCCGCCTTGCCGACGGTGCCGATCTTGTCGGCGCGGAATGGGTAGTTGATGGTGGAGTAGGCGTGGTTCTCGGTCATGCCCCAGGCTTCGGTCACCTTGAGACCGATGCTCAGATACCACTCAAGCAGCGCAGGGGAGACAGGCGCTGAGCCGCAGCCGAGTACCCGGGCCTGATCCAGCCCAAGCCCCTTTTGCAGCTTGCGTTTGATAAGGCCGGAGATAAGCGGGATCTTGAGCAGCAACGCCAGTTTGTTCTGGGGCAGCTTCTCGTGGATCTTGATGCGGAACATGGCCCACAGCCGCGGCACCGAGATAAAGACGGTGGGACGGCAGCGTTTGACATCTTCGATAAAGGTGTCGAGGGATTCAGGGAACGCGATGGTAGCGCCGCCATAGAGGCTGCCGCCGTAGATGTAGACCCGCTCGGTAATGTGGGCCAGCGGCAGATAGGAGAAACCCCGATCGGCCTGGCTCAGGCTCACCGTCTCCACCAGCTTCTCGCAGGACCAGGCGTAACGCTCGACGCTCAGCATGGCCCCTTTCGGCTTGCCGGTACTGCCGGAGGTGTAGACCAGACTCAGCAGGGAGTCAGGGGCCTGCACCGGGCTGTCAGGGATCGGCTCATGCGCCTCCAGCAGATCGTCCCACTGGTGGCTGGCTGGCATGGTGTCATAGGGGAAGGCGATGCGCAGCAGATCGGCGGGCACCCCCGCCTCCTGACTCTTCCAGTCATCCAGCTTGCCGACGAAGATCGCTTTGGCCTCGCTGTGGCGCAGCACATATTCGATGGTGTCGACGTTGGCCGTCGGGTAGATGGGCACGCTCACATACTGCCCCATCTGCATCGCCAGATCGGCGATAAACCACTGGGCGCAGTTCTTGGAGAGCAGTGCCACCTTGTCACCGGCCACCAGACCGAGGTGACGCAAGGCCGTCACCATCCGCCGCGCTTCATCGGCCACTTCACCCCAGGTGAAATCGACATATTCGCGGTTGATGGTTTGACGCAGGTAGGTTCGATCAGGACACTGCCGCTCCCAGTGATAGAGCATCTCGAGCGGCAGTTTATTGGCAATGCGTGAGGAGGAGGCCATAGTTTAATCCCTGAAACAAAAGGCGAAACTTATTATTAACCTTTCACTAACTTCAGGGGAAGGATAAACTCAAACTTCAGTTTGAATTGTGTATCCGATCAAGCTTCTGCGTCTTGTTGCAAACGACTCCACATCGCCTGCACCAGTTTTTCATCCTCTTCAGATAGCTCACCTTGCAAGATCGCCTCGTTGAGGCTGCGCAGCACATAGCTCTTGACGTCCCGCACCAGGGTCTTGCCTTCCAGCTCGGCCCGGGCAACGGCCAATGAGATATGACCTCGCAGGTAACCCCCCGCAAACAGCTCATCGTCGGTCGCGGTGGCAACCATGCTGTCGATCAGTCCCAACAACTTGTGCTCAAAATCGTGAATCGTCATGTAACGCAGCCTCATTTGCGGCAAAAAATTCGGGGGTATGGAACCGCAATCCGGTTGATTGCAGCTCTCTGGCGCCAGGCCAGCAGCGTCCTTGGCGTCCTATTCCGGGTTGGCCACCGGGTAGATGACCTGATCCTTGTATCCCGTGGTTATTCGCAGATAACCACGCAACGCCCGGTTTAATTCGGGATCATCGGTGTCCACCAGCAGCGGCCTGCCCGCAAGGGCGGCAAGCTTGGCTTTGGTTGCCAGCACCTGGATATTGTCCAGCCCGACACACCGAATCACCTCAGGACTCAATTGCTGATTTCCGCGCCCGAACAGATGTCCCTGTCCGCCGATCAGGGTAATGATCAGTCGGCAGCGACGGCCGCGGATCCGGGTCAGGATCTCGGCAGCGCTGAGATCCTGCCCGATAAGTCGGCCATTTTCCACCAGATCCACACCGAGCAAAGTATTTTCCAGACCGAGCTCAGCCATACAGGCTGCCACCGTGCTGCCGGAGCCCATCAGATAGAGGGTGTCGGGCTCCATCTGCTCCACCACACCGGCGGCGAGATCCGCCAGCACCAGCTCTTCGGACTCCTTGCCCCCCTGCTTGACCGCCTGTACGTAACGCAGATCGCCGGGCACCTTCAGCTGGCCGTAGTGGCGGGCCCGCACCTTGCCCGCGCGAAACGCCTCCTCGTCGATGTCGCGCACCTCGGCATCGATCAGGCTGAGCAGTTCCCCTGCGATCATCCGCGCCACCACCCGCCCGCTGGCAGCGGGCGTCACCCCGTAGACGCCGGAGTGGATCTTGCACCCCGCCGGAATACCGAGCACATGGCAGGACTCCCCCACCGCGGCGCAGATATCCCGCGCCGTACCATCGCCACCGGCAAACAGCAGCAGATCGACACAGGCTTCGCGCATCAGCTCGGCAGCGTGGCGGGTGTCATCGGCCGAGGTACTCTCCCCGACCGGTTGATAGATGACCCGACAAGGCAATCCCAGAGATCGGGCTACCGTCTCCCCCATCTCTCCCGCCACCGTCAGCAGTTCGAACGGGACATTCAGCTCGCACAGTGGCAACAAAGCTTGCCGCGCCCGCTCCTGCGCTTTGGGCACAGCGCCACGGGCCAGCGCCTCGGCAACCACACCGTCACTGCCCTTGAGCCCCACTGCGCCGCCAATCCCAGCGACCGGATTAATAATGAATCCTAATCGAAACATGCCTGCCTCCCTTGCGATGGCCACCATTTTTATCTTTTCCCCCCTCTGGGACAAGCAGTGGCGCCCCTGCTAGAATGCGCTGCTTCAATTTTCCAACCAATTTTCAACCAAGGTTCAATCATGCTGGAATGGGTTCTTGATCCCTCTGCCTGGGTCGCACTCGCCACCCTTACCCTGCTCGAGATCGTGCTGGGCATCGACAACATCATCTTTATCTCCATCCTGGTCGGTCGCCTGCCGGAGGCGCAGCGTCAGAAGGCGCGTATTCTGGGTCTGGGGCTCGCCATGGGTACCCGGATCCTGCTGCTGCTCTCGCTGGCCTGGGTGATGCGCCTCACCGATCCGCTCTTCACCGTGCTGGGTGAAGCCATCTCCGGCCGTGATCTGATCCTGCTGCTGGGGGGCCTGTTCCTCATCGGCAAGAGTGCTCACGAGATCCACGTCACTCTGGAAGGGGCGGCCGAACCTGAGAGCGTCAGTGCGGCGGCCTCGGGCTTTATCAGTACCCTGATCCAGATCGCCATCCTCGATATCGTGTTCAGCCTCGACTCGGTGATCACCGCGGTCGGCATGGCCGACCATGTGCCGGTGATGGTGCTGGCCATCATGATCGCCGTCTTCATCATGATGTTTGCCGCCAAGGCAATCGGCGATTTCGTCGATGAGCATCCCACCATCAAGATGCTGGCCCTCTCCTTCCTCACCCTGGTGGGCTTCGCCCTGATGGCCGAAGGGATGGATCTGCACATTCCGAAGGGTTACATCTACTTCGCCATGGCCTTCTCGCTGGTGGTGGAGATGATCAACATCCGCCTGCGCAGCCATCACGACAATAACGGGCAAAATAGCGCGCAGTAACTCTGCCCCACATGCCCATGCGACCCCAGCTGTCGCGATCAAAGAGAGCGCCGGTCGGGCGCTCTTTTTTTATGGGTAACGAAACGATGAGAAGGGTTATTGATCGCTGATAACGATGGCAACCCGACGGTTGGCGGCCCGGCCCTCTCTGGTCTTGTTATCCGCCAGCGGCATGGTCTCGCCACGGCCATGGATCTCCAGATTGGCTGGCTTCATGCCGACCGAGACCAGCACATCGGCTACCGACTGGGCCCGCTTCAGGGAGAGTTGCTGGTTGTAGCTGCTCTCGCCGGTATTATCGGTGTGCCCATCAACCCGCGCCTTGTCCAACCCTACGCCAAGCAGTGTTTTACCCAGTTTTTCAACGGATTGGCGAGTCTGGGGATTGAGCGCCCCCACGTTGTTGGCAAACAGCACCCGGTTGGCCAGATCCAGCGTCCACCCCTCATCGGTCAGATAAAAGCCCTGCTCCTTGAGCACGGCGATTTGCTCCGGGGTCAACCCCTTGGGCGCGCTCTGACAACCGGCCAGCAGCGACAACATCAACCCCAGCAGGGTCACTTTCAACAGGTGGGTGATCTTCATGGTTTGCTCCTTGTTTATGTTGTTATTCTTGCCAGTCAGGCGATGGTTTGCTGTTCGCTGCGGCGCGCCCGTTTCGCCAGATACATGGCTGCATCGGCCTGATCACACAGCACGCTGGCACTCATACCCGCCTGATAGACGGCGAAGCCGACACTCACCTCGGCCACCAGCTGACGACCGTCACGCAGCGCCACCGGTTCGCTCATCGCCTGCTGGATGCGGCTAATCACCTCTTCCACCTCATGCTGTCGCTGGAGTGGGCCAACCAGCACCGCAAACTCGTCACCACCGAGGCGAAACACCAGATCATCCGGACGCAGCTGATGTTGCACCCGTCTTGAGAGCGCGATCAGCACATCGTCACCGGCGTTGTGCCCCAGCGTGTCATTAATTTGCTTAAAGCGATCGCAGTCGAGATAGAGCAGCGCAAACCCCTCTTGCTCGCCGAGGGAGATGGCCTGCGCGAGCCGCGCTTCAAACAGAGCGCGATTGGGCAGTCCGGTGAGGGCATCGTGAGTCGCCTGATGGAGCAGGCTGGCATTTTCGCGGGCCTGCTGGGCCTGCCAGGCTTGCAGCTCGTCCAGCAGGGAGTTGAAGTCATCCCCCAGCTCGTTAATCTCGACAATATCGGCCGGTGGCGCCCGCATCCCCAAGGTGCGCTGTCGGCGTACCGAGTGGGCGACAAGTGCCAGTTTGCGCAGCGGTGCGGTGATGGAGACCTGCATCCGGTCAGCCACATAGAGTGCCACCATGGCGCTCAGCATCAGACAAACCACCATCACCAGCAGCGCCGAGAGCAAAAACAGCAACAGATATTCACCGTGGCCGCGCAGCTCGATGGTGGCGATCTGCTCACCACCCCGCAGCATGGGGAGTTTGACAGGCCCCGGCATCAGCAGTTGGGCCAGATAGTCTTCGAGCGTCACCAGCGGGTTGCTTCTGGGGCGCTCCCAACTGGCGAGCAGCTGGCCATTGGTCAGCACGATAGTTGCTTGGGCCACCTCTTCCTTGGCAACGATGCCACTGAGCGCCTCGCTCGCCGCCTCCTCATCATGGAACACCACCGCCGCCTCGGCGCTGTAGCTGATGGCGCGAGCTACCAGCTCCAGATTGTGGTCGGCGTAAAAACGCACTACCAGCAGGGCCACCAGAGTAAAAAAGAGTCCCGCCACGCTGACGGCTGTGATGGCGGCCACCAGATGGGTTCGCCCCAGGCTCTGACGCAGGGTCAGACGGCGGGGAGCCGCGCTCACCTGTCGTCTCATGGGACCCCCTTGTCGGCATGGGCAAGCTTGAGCACAGCGGGATGCACCCGCACGCCGCTCAGGGCCAAGGCA